>DASZGA010000049.1:0-4257 GCA_035939295.1 Candidatus Elarobacter sp.
GCGCGCGCCCGCGACGCCGGCGGGCGCGCGATCTCGCTCGGGCACCGTATCTTGCGCACCGAGACGGCGGCGCTCGTCGTGTTGAGCGCGCTGCTCTATGCGTCGGGCGAGCTCTGAGGCTCTTCGCGCGAGCGGACGACGAGCCGGTCGACATGCAGCTCACGGACGTGCAGCTCGCCGATCGCCACGCGCCGAACGGCCAATCTCCCGATCGCCAGCGCGCCGATCGCCATCGAGCCGACCGCGAGCGCACCGACCGCGGCCGCGCC
Organism: Candidatus Elarobacter sp.; assembly: GCA_035939295.1. Taxonomy (GTDB): domain Bacteria; phylum Vulcanimicrobiota; class Vulcanimicrobiia; order Vulcanimicrobiales; family Vulcanimicrobiaceae; genus Vulcanimicrobium. The sequence continues at coordinate 270 of DASZGA010000049.1, forward strand.
CAGCGCCAGCGTCTTCCTGAGCTTCATGCCCGTCACGACGAGCATCCGACGGCCACCGGTTGCGGTTGCAAGGCGTTGTGAAAGCCGTCGTCGTCGACCGCGCCGCATCGGGCGGTCTTAAGCTCGCCGAAGTCCCCGACCCTGCGCCGCTGCCGTTCGAAGCGCTGGTCCGCGTCGCCGCGATCAGCCTGAACCTCGGCGAGGTCCGGCGCGCGCGAAACGCGGACGACGGCTGGCGGCCCGGCTGGGACTTCTCCGGCACCGTCGAGCGCGCGGCGCAGGACGGCAGTGGCCCGCCGGCCGGAACCCGCGTCGTCGGGATGCTAAACTCCGGGGCGTGGGCCGAGCGGCTCGCGGTCCCGACGAAAAACCTCGCCGCGCTTCCCGAGAACGTCTCGTTCGAACGCGCCGCGACGCTACCGATCGCCGGCCTGACCGCGCTCTACGCGCTCGGAAAGCGCGGCTCGCTGCTCGGCCGGCGCGTGCTGGTGACCGGCGCGTCGGGCGGCGTCGGCGTCTTCGCGACGCAGTTGGCGCGGCTCGCCGGCGCGCGCGCCGCGGCGCTCGTTCACCGGCCCGAGAAGCGCGACGCGGTGACGCCGTACGCCGACGACGTCTTCGTCGGCGAAGACGCGAGCGCAGCGTCCGCCGGCGGACCGTACGACCTCATCTTGGAATCAGTCGGCGGAACGGTCTTCGCGAGCGCGCTGAAGCTGCTCGCGGAAGACGGTCTCCTGGTCACGTTCGGAACGTCAGCCGAGCGCACCAGCACGGTCGAAGTCGCGCCGTTCTACGCGCAGGGCGGGCTCTCGATCTACGGCTTCATCATCTTCCACGAGCTCGAGCGCGAGCCGGCGGGTCCCGGGCTCGCGCGGCTCGTCACGCTTCTCGCCGCCGGAAAGCTCGACGTGCGGATCGACGACGTGCTTCCGGTCGCGCGCATCGGCGACGCCGCGGAACGGTTGTGGAACCGCGGCGTGACCGGCAAGCTGGTCGTGACGTTCTGAGCTACGTGCTCGGCGGCGCCGTGCGCAAGGCTTCGAAGCTGAGCGGCTGCGTGCACGCGTACGCGTTGCCTTGCGTCGTGAGCTGCGGCGTGCAGCGTCCGTATCCGATCGACGAGATCAGCGGCACCGTCGCCGCTGCGCTGCCCGCGTTGCGAATTTGCAGCGTCCCGACGTCGCCGTAATGACCGCGGGTCACCAGCCGCATCCACAGCGTCGGCGTGATCGTGCTCCACGGCGAGTCGAGCGTCGAGACGTCGGCGGCCTGAATCGGCGCGAAGGTGCGGCTGAGCGCGTTGAAGTCGTTCGCCTGGCCGATGATCTGCGTGCGCATGTCGCGCATGTCGCGCACGAGCTGTCCCGCGCCGCCGAGCTGTCCGAGGATGCTGTCGAGCGACGGTCCGCCGACCGCGCTCGAGAGCGAGCTCCATTTGCCCTGGATGTCGTCGAGCGTGTTCGACGCGAGCAATCCCTTGTAGTCGGGGATCAGCGAATCGACCACCGATCGCGCGCCGCCGCTGAAATCGCTGTAGCCGACGCCGCTCTGAATCGTCCACGAGGTCGTCTGCACCGGGCTGAACTGGAGCGGGGTAGACGACGCGCGCGAGTTCATCGCGATGATCGCCGGCGCGCGATGGCCGCGCATCGGGCCCAGCACAAACGCGAGCGGCGAGCGCGCCGGCCGTGCGTGGCTCATGCAGAACATCCGGACCGCGACGGCGTAGTCGCCGGGCGCGAGCGAGACCGTCCCCGTGTTCGAGCCTTTCAGCTGCTGGATGATCGACGAGATCGCCGAGTTTTGCACGCCGGGCGCGGGCGCGAACGGCGCGCCGGGCAGCGCATCGACGGTCGGGTACAGCTCGACCGGATCGAGCCGGATCGGGCTTTGCTCGATGATGTACGGCGCGAGCTGCTTCGCGGCGGCGCCGAGTGCGGCGCGCTGCGGATCGAGCCCGCCTGGGAGCCGGAACTGCGCGGACGCCGCGCACGTCATCGCGGCCAGGAGAGACGCGGCGAATGCCGCTACGACGGAGCGTCGTATGAGCTTCATGGCGGGGCGTTGATCGCGTGACCAGGCCCGTCCTGCTGGTCGGCTTCGTCCTCTTCGTGGCGATGCTCGGCAGCAATTTCCCCGCGCCGCTGTACGAGATCTACCGGGTGCGGTTCGCTACGACCACCTTCGCGATGACGGGCGTGTTCGCGGCCTATCCGCTCGCGCTCATCGTGACGCTGATCGGGTTCTCGCGGCTTCCCGACCGCATCGGCCGGCGTCCCTCGCTCGCGCTCGGGACGCTCGCCGCGGCGTTGGGGTCGATCGTGTTCGCTACCGCGCATTCGGTGGCGGCGCTCGTCGTCGCACGGCTTCTCGCCGCCGTCGCGATCGGTGCGATCGGCGCGGCCGGGCCGCCGATGCTGGTCGAGCTCGACCCGCGCCACGACCGCAGGCGCGCTGCGCTGGTCGCGACGTTCGCGCTCTCGCTGGCGTGCGGCGTCGCGCCGTTCCTCAGCGGAGTGCTGGCGGTGACGACGAGTGCGCCGCTCGTCGCGCCGTTCGTGCTGCACGTCGTGCTGTCGGCGCTCGCGCTCGCGGGGCTCGCGTTCGTTCCCGAAACGCGTCCTTCGCCGAGCGCGGCGGCATCGGACGCACCGCGGCTCGATCCGCTCGCGCGGCGCGCGTTCGCCGGTGCGGCACTGACGAGCGGGATCTCGTGGTGGCTGGCGTCGCTGTTCGTCTCCATCGTGCCCGCGTTCGTCGCGACATTGCTCGGTGCGCGCAGCCCCGTGCTGCAAGGCGCATTTGCATTGCTGGTGTTCGCGGTCTCTCCGATCGCGCAAACGCTCGCGCGCGACGTCCCCGACCGGATCGCCGCTCGGGCGGGGCTGATCTCGATCGTCGTCGCGCTGATCGCGCTGCTCGGCGCGGTTCCGGCAAATTCGCTCGCGCTCTTCGCGCTCGGAAGCATCGTCGCGGGGATCGCGCACGGGCTCGGTTTTCTCGGCGCGCAAAGCACCGTCAACGGGATCGCTCCGCCGGCAGCGCGCGCCCGGCTCTCCGCTGCGTTCTACGCGGTCACGTACACGTGCGTCGGCGTTCCGATCCTCGTCGTCGGCGCGCTCAGCTCGTACGCCGGGCTGTACGCCGCGGTCGTTATGGTGAGCGGTGTCGCCGCGGTCGCGGCACTCGTTCTCGCAGCGTGGCTCCCGGCAACTCAGCGACCGAGGGCCGGACAGTATAACGTGCGTTAGCGCACGCTGTCATGAGAATCTGCGCAAAAGCGTTGACCCCCATCGTCTTCTGAACTTCCGCTGGTACGCTGCTGACAACGAGCCGGGGACGACAGCCGCCGCCGGGCGTCAACGAGGTTACCACAGCAATCATGTTCCAGAGATTATCCAAGTTCTTCGTCGCGACCGGAGCGGCAGCGGCCGTCACGACCGGCGCGATGATGCCGCGCCCGGCGTCCGCCGACACGACCTCGACGTTGCTGACGGCTGCGGCCGCGATCGGCGCGGTCATCCTCTACAACAACTACCAGCACAAGAAGGCCGCCGCGAACACGATCGTCGGCTACACCCGCAACGGCGGCACCGTCTACGGCGACGGACGCGTCGTGATGCCGAACGGGCAGACGTACTATCCGAACTCCAACGGCGGATACTACACGAACGGCAACAACGGCCAGTACGGCTACAACAACGGCGCCTATAACAACGGCCAGTACAGCAACGGTCAGTACAACAACAACGGCAGCCAGTACGGCTACAACAACGGCCAGTACAACAACGGCTACTACAACAACGGTCAGTACAGCAACGGCAGCCAGTACAACGGCCAGTACAACACCAACAACGGCCGCTGGAACCGGAACACGACCAACAACGCGCGCGACGACCGCCGCCGCAACACCCAGGACGATCGCAACCAGCGCGATCACTAGCCGGTCGATGCGAGCATGAGCTCGCATACCTGGCTCGCCTTTCCG
>DASZGA010000050.1:0-2118 GCA_035939295.1 Candidatus Elarobacter sp.
AAATAGCCGTCGTTGCTGGCAAGCTCGACGACGCGCGACCCCGGGCCGATCCCGCGCCGCGACATCTCCTCGACGTACGCCGCAGCGTGCGCGAGCCAAGTCGTCGAGTACGACGAAAAGTACCGGTAGTCGCGAAACAGCTCTTCGGGCGACGCGAAGACGTCGAGCTGCACCAGCCGGCACCGCTCGCAGACGTACGCATGTAACGGATAGAACGTCTCGCCGCGGCCGAGCGCGTCCGGCGTCGTCAACGCGTTCGAAGGCGGCGAAAGCCCCAAGTCGACGACGTCGACCGAAAGCCCATGACCGCAGGAGCGACAACGCGGCCGCCGCGCGCCGGTTTCAGCGACATCGTCACCCTGAGCTTGTCGAAGGGTGATCGTCAGTTCCGCCATCGGCTCACGAGAAGAAGCTGACGACGCCGTCGATGACGCGCTCGATCGACCGCTCCGCCATCAGCGAGTGCAGCGGCAGGGTGACGACCTCGTCCACCACGCGCTCCGTCACCGGCATCGGCGAGCGGCGCGCGTCCGCGAAGTACGTATGGCGGTGGACCGGGACGAAGTGGATCCCGCAGTCGACGCCGCGCGCGCCCAGGTGCTCGATCAGCGCCTCGCGCCGCCCGTTCAGCACGCGCAGGCTGTAGATGAACGGCGAGACGTCGGAGTAGTCGCGGCGCAGCACGCGCACGCCGGAGATTCGGTCGAACGCCGCGGAGTAGCGCTCGCAGACCGCGCGGCGGCTCGCGATGAACTCGTCGATACGCTTGATCTGCGAGACGCCGACGCTCGCCATGATGTTGGTGAGATGGTAGCGGAAGCCTTCGGAGACGACGTCGTAGTCCCAGGCGCGCTTGTTCTGATAGCGCAGCGTCGTGTCTTTGTCGACGCCCAGGAGCCGCAGCTTCTGCAGCCGTTCGTACTCCTCGCGATGCGGCGTGACGACGCAGCCGCCGTCGATCGACGTGATGATCTTGACCGGGTCGAAGGAGAAGAACTGCACGTCGCCGCCGCTCCCGATCTTTGCGCCGTCCACCGTCGAGCCGAACGCGTGGCAGGCGTCCTCGATCACCCGCAAGCCGTGCTTCTTCGCCAGCGCGTACACATCGCCGGTCGCGCACGGGATCCCGGAAAAGTGCAGCGGGACGATCGCCTTCGTCCGCGGCGTGATCAGCGATTCGGCCGAGGCGACGTCCAGCCCGAGATCGTCCTCGCGAACGTCGCACATCACGACCTCGGCGCCGGTCGCGTTGATCGCCTGGTGGTCGGCGACGTAGTTGAACGAGGGCGTGATCACCTCGTCGCCCGGCCCGATCCCGGCCGCGAGCAGCGCGATATGCATCGCCGATGTCCCGGTGTTGGTGCAGACGACGTACCTGTCTTGCAGCCCGAGATAGCGAGCGATCCGTTCCTCGAACTCTTTGGTCGTCGCGCCCATCCCGAGCCAGCCGACGTCGAGCGCGTCGGTGAGGTGCTTGAGGGTGTCGACGCCGACGTACGGGACGAAGACGGGGACACGCGCGTCCGACGACGCGGGCGGGACCGGCGGCCGGTCGAGGACGTTCATGCTATTGTTCGAGGCCTCCGTTGACGAATACCTTATCGGTGAACGAGATGGCGAGCTTGAGCACGCCGCGCGGCGGCGCGGACCCGGATCCGCACGATCCGAAGGACGCCGCGCTGCTGCAGCGGATGGGCGGCGACCCCGAGGTGCGCGCCGCATGGAAGCGCGCTTTCGACCTGATCGCGCCGTATCGCTACGCCTACAACTGGAGCTGGCTCGGCCGGCCGGCGATCCAGTTTCCGCAAGACCTGGTCGCGATGCAAGAGATCATCTGGCGAACGCAGCCCGAGGTGATCGTCGAGACGGGGATCGCGCACGGCGGCTCGCTGGTCTTCTCGGCGTCGATGCTGGCGCTGCTCGGCGGCGAGCGCGAGGTCGTCGGCGTCGACATCGACATCCGCCCGCACAACCGCGCCGCGATCGAGGCGCACCCGATGGCCGCGCGGATCGCGATGATCGAAGGCTCTTCGATCGACGAAGCGATCGCCGCGCGCGTGCGCGAGCGCGTCGCGGGCCGCAGCGCGATGGTCGTGCTCGACTCGAACCACACCGCCG
>DASZGA010000051.1:0-15337 GCA_035939295.1 Candidatus Elarobacter sp.
CCGGATCAGGTCGCCGCGATCCTGATCGAGCCGGTGATCGGCTCGAACGGCGTGATCGTCTTCCCGCCCGGCTATCTCGCCGGCTTGCGCGCGCTCTGCGACGCGCACGGAATCCTGTTGATCTTCGACGAGGTGATGACCGGCTTCGGGCGCACCGGCGCGGTGTTCGCCTGCGAGCGGTTCGGCGTCGTCCCTGACATGATCACCTTCGCGAAAGGCGTCACCTCAGGTTACGTCCCGCTGGGCGGCGTGCTGTTGCGCGAACGCCTCGCGCGCTCGTTCGACGACAAGCCGCTTCCTGCGGGGCATACCTACTCCGGGCACCCGCTCGCGATGGCCACCGGAATCGCCGCCGTGCACGCGTACCGCGACGGCGATCTCTATGCGCGCACGAAGAACGGGATCGAGCCGCGGCTGCGCGCCGGGCTGGAGCGCGTGCGCGACAAGCACGAGATCATCGGCGAGGTCCGCGGCGTCGGCGCGTTCTTCGCGCTGGAGTTCGTCAGCGATCGCAAGACACGTGAGCCGCTGGTCCCGTGGCAAGGGAAATCGCTCGGCCCGATGCCCACGCTGTTCGCTGCATTGAAAAAGCGCGGCGCATACGCATTTGGCCGCTACAACGTCCTCCACATCGCGCCGCCGCTGATCATCACCGACGACCAGATCGACGAAGCGGTCGCAACGATCGACGCCGCCGTCGGCGAGCTCGAAGCGGCAGCAGCGCGCGCATGACGTGAACAGCGCCGGCGCAAAGCGCCGGCGCTGTCCGTTCTAGTCGAGCGAACGACCTCGGGTCAGTTTGTCGTGCACTGCGTGAGGGTGCAGACGCAAATCGAGTTGAACGTGCCGGGCGCCGTGAGCTGCGCTCCTTCAGGCTCTTCCCGCAGATCAAGATCGTCGAAAGATTCCTGGATGGGTGGCAAATGAGACCCCTTTCGTGCGATGCGGCCGCCACACGCGACCGCATACTGTCCCCTTTAGCGGGTGCTCGCGCTCGGCCTGCCCGCGCCGGCGAGCGCTGCTTCATGTGAGGAAACGGCGTCTTCGGCCTGGGTTATCGCTTCGTACTCCGGCGCGCTGATGCGCGAGGGCGAGTTGCGCATGAGCCACGCGTAGACGAGGCCGGCGACGATGATGCTGAAGAGCCAGCCGCCTTGCCACAGGAAACCGAGGGGCGCCTGCCCGCCGGCAGGCGCGTGCCGTATCTCCCACAGCCCGAGCAGCGGCGGGATCCAGCCGACGATCAGCGCGGCGATCGCGTGGACGTTCCAGCCGCCGGCGTAGTCGTAGCGGCCGTCGCGCGAGTAGAGCTGGAACAAGTCGAGCCGCAGCTCGCGGACGAGCCAGTAGTCGGCGATCGCGATCCCGTCGAACGGGCCGAGCAGCGTGCCGTACGTTCCGAGCCAGGTGAACACGTACGTCGCGAACGTCGAGAGGACGTACCACGGCTGCATCAGCAGCGAGAGCAGTCCGGTCAGGACGGCGCCGAGCGCGAAGGTGATGCGGCTCGGCCAAAGATTTTCAAAGGCGCGGGCCGGCGCCATCACGTTCGCGCCGACGTTGATCGTGATCGACGAGAGGATCACCACGATCCCGCCGATCAGCACGACGATCGTCGGAAACTTCACGATCAGCTCGACCGGGTTCCACAACGCCTTTCCGAACACGGCGAGCGTCGCCGAGGTCACCGCGATCCCGATGAACGAGAACCCCGCCATCACGAACGGCATCACGAGCTGTCCGCGCAGTTGCGCGCGCTGTGAGACGGCGTAGCGCGAGTAGTCCGGAATGTTCAGCGCGAGGGTCGCCCAGAAGGCGATCACGCCGATCACCGACGGAAAGAACGCCGCCCAGAACGCGCCGCCGTGCAATGTTGCAGGCGCGGCGAGCATCGGCCCGACGCCGCCGGCCGCCGACATCCCCCATGCGAACAGTGCGAGCGCGGCGACGGCGAGCGTCGGCGCGGCGACTGCGGCGAGCCGGCCGATCGCCTGCGGCCCGCGCATCGCGATTCCGACGTTGAGCAGCCAGAACGCGCCGAACGCGACGAACGTGTGCCCGCCGAGCGCGCTCCACGACGGCAGCAGCCGCGAGACGATCGCGTCGAGCGCGAGCCCGCCGAACCACGAGTTGATCCCGAACCAGCCGGCGCCGATGATCGCGCGCGCGAGCGCCGGAACGTGCGCGCCGCGCGTCCCGAACCACAACCGCGCGAACACCGGGTACGGAATCCCGTAGCGCGTCCCCGCGTGCGCGACCAGCAGGATCGGGATCAGGACGATCGCGCTCCCGGTGAAGATGGTCAGAACCGCTTCCCACCAGTTCATCCCGAGCGAGATCATCCCGCTGGCGAGCGAGTAGGTCGGGATGCACAAGCACATCCCGATCCACAGGGACGCGAAGCGCGAGGCGCGCCACGAATGCTCGGCGGGCGTGCACGGCCGCAGATCGTCGTTCCAGAGATCGGCGTTGGCGGAGGCTTCGCGCGCGGCGTCGTCCGTCAGCGTGACGATCCCGCCGCGCTCGGCCTGCGACTTCATACGATCGCGAACCTCTAGACTTCAACCATCGCGCCGTACGTTTCGGGACGACGGTCGCGGTAAAACTGCCAGGTGTTGCGGACCTCTTCGATCACGCGGCGGTCCATGTCGCCGATCACGACCTCGTCCTTATCACGCGAGCCGACCGCGACGAACTGGCCGCGTGGATCGACCAGGTACGACTGCCCGTAGAACTCGCCCATGTTCCACGGCGCTTCGAACCCGACGCGGTTGATCGCGCCGACGTAGTACCCGTTCGCGACCGCGTGCGCCGGCTGCTCGAGCTTCCAGAGATACTCCGAGAGCCCGGCGACCGTCGCCGACGGGTTGAAGACGATCTCCGCGCCGTTCAAACCGAGCAGTCGCGCGCCTTCGGGGAAGTGACGGTCGTAACAGATGTACACGCCGATCCGCGCAAACTTCGTCTGAAACGTCGGGTAGCCCGCGTTCCCCGGTTTGAAGTAGTACTTCTCCCAGAAACCGCACGGCGCCGGTCCCGCCGCGACCTGCGGGAGATGGTGCTTGCGATAAATTCCGAGGAACGAGCCGTCGGCGTCGATCACGGCGGCCGTGTTGTAGTAGACGCCGCTGATCGTGCGCTCGTAGAGCGGAACGACGAGCGCGATCCCGAGCTCGCGCGCCAGGTCTTGCATCAGCCGCGTCGTCGGGCCGTCGGGGACGTGCTCCGTCGCCTCGTACCACTTCGGTGACTGCTCGGTGCAGAAGTACGGCCCGTAGAAGAGCTCTTGCAGGCACACGATCTGCGCGCCGCGCTGCGCCGCTTCGCGGATCAGCCGCTCGTGCTTCTTGACCGCCTCGCGCTTGTGCACTTCGACCGGCTGCGAGCCCTCGGTGTCGTGATGCGCCTGCACCAGACCGATGCGAACGATGTCGATGTCGCTGTCGCTCATGCGGATTCCCTTACAGCTGGACCGGGCGGAACGGCGCGGACTTCTGGTGGATTCCGGCGCCTGGCGCGCCGGTGAATTTCCCGTCGTCGGCGACCTTGCGGCCGCGCGAGAAGACGTAGCGCGGTCGGCCGCGCACCGTCATCCCTTCGAAGATGTTGTTGTCGGCCTTCATGTGATGCGTCTTCGCCGAGATCGTGCGCTCGGTGTTCGGGTCCCACACGACGATGTCGGCGTCGCTCCCGACCGCGATCGTTCCCTTGCGCGGGAAGAGCCCGAACAGCTTCGCCGGGTTCGTCGACGCCAGCGCGACGAACTGGTTCAGCCCGATCACGCCCTTGTTCACGCCGTGCTCGTAGAGGATCGCGACACGGTCCTCGATCGTCGGCGCGCCGTTGGGGATCTTCGAGAAGTCGTCTTTGCCGAGCTCTTTCTGTCCGCAGTTGTTGAACGAGCAGTGATCCGAGCCGAACGCGTGCAGCTCGCCGTTCTTGAGCTTTTTGAGCAGCACTTGCTGGTCGCGCTTCTCGCGCAGCGGCGGCGACATCACGTAGTTCGCCGACGCGAAGTCCGGCCGGTCGTAGTCGCTCACGTCACAGACCAGATACTGTGGACATGTCTCACCGTAGATCGGCAGCCCGCGCTTGCGCCCGTCGCTGATCGCGTCGGCCGCCATCGCGCTCGAGACGTGCACGACGTAGAGCGGCGCGCCGGCGACTTCGGCAAGCCGGATCGCGCGGTGTACGGCTTCGCCTTCGAGCTCGACCGGCCGCGTCAGCGCGTGGTACTTCGGCGCCGTCTGCCCCGCGGCGAGCGCTTCTTTCACCGTCACCTCGATGACGTCGCCGTTCTCGGCGTGCACCTGCACCAGCCCGCCGGCTTTCGCAGCCGCTTTGAGCACCTTGAAGATCGTCTCGTCGTCGACTTGCAGGACGTGCTTGTACGCCATGAAGACCTTGAACGAGTTGACGCCCTCGCGCGCGATCATCTGCGGGATCTCCTCGATCGTCTCCGGCCGCCCGTCGGCGATCGTCAGGTGGAACGCGTAGTCGATCGCGGCTTTCCCGGCCGCTTTGCGATGCCACATCGCCAGCGAGTTCGCGAGCGAGTCGCCCTTCTGGTGCAGCGCGAAGTCGACGATCGTCGTCGTCCCGCCGAGCGCCGCCGCGACGGTTCCGCTGGCGAAGTCGTCGATCGTCGTCGTCCCGCCGAACGGCATGTCGAGGTGGGTGTGCGGATCGATGAAGCCCGGAAAAACGTACGCGCCGGATGCATCGATGGTCTCGTGGCCGAGCTCGCCGATGCTGCGCGCGATGGCGGTGATCGTGCCGTCCTCGACGAGGACGTCGGCAGGAAAGACGTCGGTCGCGGTGACGACCGTGCCGCCTCTTACGACGGTACCGATGTGAGTTTCTCCCTCCAGGTGTGGACGGTTTCGCCGGCGTCGACGCGCACCATCTCGATGCAGTCGACGACCGGGCACACCATCTGGCACAGGTTGCAGCCGACGCAGTGCTCTTCGTCGACGACCGGCGCGAGCTTCGGATCGGCCGGGCGGTCGATGCACTGGTGCGCGGCGTCCTCGCACGCGATGTAGCACTTGTTGCAGCGGATGCACGTCTCGGGATCGATCCGCGCGACGATCTTGTAGTCGAGGTTGAGGTCGTTCCAGTCGACGAAGCGCGGGACGGTCTTTCCGACGAGCTCGCGGACAGACTTGACGCCGCGCGCGTCGAGGTAGTTGTTCAAACCGTCGATCATGTCGCCGACGATCCGGAAGCCGTGGTGCATCACCGCGGTGCAGACCTGGACGCTGGTCGAGCCCATCAGCATGAACTCGACGGCGTCGCGCCAATCGGAGATCCCGCCGATCCCGGAGATCGGGATTCCGACTTGGTCGTCCTTCGCGCACGCGCCGACCATGTTCAGCGCGATCGGCTTCACCGCCGGACCGCAGTACCCGCCGTGCGACGACTTTCCGTCAACGTGCGGGATCGGTAACCACGTGTCCAAGTCGACGCCGATCAGCGAGTTGATCGTATTGATCAAGCTGATCGCGTCGGCGCCGCCCTTCGCCGCCGCGCGCGCCGCGTAGCGCACGTCGGTGACGTTCGGGGTGAGCTTCACGATGACGGGGACGTGCGCGGCCTCTTTCGCCCAGCGCGTGACCATCTCGATCAGCTCGGGGTCTTGTCCGACCGCCGCGCCCTGTCCGCGCTCCGACATCCCGTGCGGGCAGCCGAAGTTCAGCTCGAAGCCGTCGAGCTTGACCTCTTCGCAGCGGCGGATCAGCTCGTGCCAGCTCGCCTGCGTGCACTCGGTCATCAGCGAGACGACGATCGCGCGGTCGGGGTACGCAGCCTTGCACTCCGCGATCTCGCGCAGGTTTTCGTCGAGCGGACGATCGGTGATCAGCTCGATGTTGTTCATCCCGACCATGCGCAGGGCGCCGGCGTTCAAGCCGCCGAACCGCGAGGTGACGTTCACGATCGGCTCGAGCGCAAGCGTCTTCCACACCGCGCCGCCCCAGCCGGCGGCGAACGCGCGCATCACCTGATAGCCGGAGTTTGTCGGCGGCGCCGAGGCGAGCCAGAACGGGTTCGGCGAGCGAATCCCGGCGAGATCGATCGATAGGTCGGCCATCAGCGCACCTCCGCGCGCAGCGACGCGTCGGCGCTGTACGCTGCGATCTTCCCGCGCTGCGCCGCCTCGACCACCATTGCGTCAACGCCGCCCGGCGTGAACATGCAGTCACCGGCCGCGAAGACGTTGGGACGGTTCGTGCGCATCTGCTCGTCGACGAGCGCGATTCCGTTGATGTCGTGCGTCACGCCGAACGCGTCGAGGAGCGCGGTGTGCCGCGTCTGCCCGATCGCCAGGATCACGGTGTCGGCGGCGACGACGCGCTCGGTTCCGATGAGCGGGCGCGCGGTGCCCGCGGGATCGGTCGAGATCACTTCGAGTCCGGCGACGCGTCCGTCGCGCACGACGATCCGCTTCGGCAGCACGTACGTGCGGAACTCGACGCCTTCGACTTGCGCGAACTCGATCTCGAAGTCGTACGCGGTCATCCGCTCGGCGCCGCGCCGGTAGTACATCGTCACCGACCGAACGCCGAGCCGGCGCGAGCACGTCGCCGCGTCGATCGCGGTGTTCCCGCCGCCGATGATCGCGACGTTGTCGCCGAGGACGCCGACGTCGCCGCCCATCTTCGCGATGCGGATGAAGTCGAGCGCGTCCCACACGCCGGCGGCGTCTTCGCCTTCGATTCCGAGCCGCGGCACGTTCCCCATCCCGACCGCGATAACCACCGCGTCGTACTCGGCGAGCACGGATTCGGCGGAGATCGTCTCGCCGACCGCAACGCCGGTCCGGATCTCCACGCCCAGCGCGCGCACCTGCTCGGCTTCCCACAGCGCGATCTCGGCGGGCAGACGAAACGGCACGATACCGTACGTGTCGAGCCCACCCGCCGCTTCGTCGCGCTCGAAGATCGTCACCGCGTGCCCCAGCCGCGCCAGCTCGCGCGCCGCCGCAAGGCCTGCCGGTCCCGCGCCGATCACGGCGACGCGTTTGCCGGTCGGCGGTCCCGGCTCGAACAGCCGCACGTTCTCCCGGATCGCCCAGTCGGTCGCGTAGCGCTGCAGGTCGCCGATCCGGATCGGGTTCTCGTCGGCGTTGTAGACGCAGGCGCCTTCGCACAGCTGGCTGGTCGGACAGACGCGCGCGCAGCTCGCGCCGACGGGGTTGGCGTCCATGATCGTCTGCGCGCTGCCGAGCAGATCGCCGGTCGCGATCCGGCCGATGAAGCGCGGCACGTCGATCGAGGTCGGGCACGCACGAATGCAGGGCGCGTCGTAGCAGCTGAGGCAGCGGTTCGCCTCGATCTGAACGTCCAGTGGGGACAGCCGTTTGGCGATCGGCGGCCCCAAGCCCACTGACGGAAAAGCCAAGTCGCCTCCAAGAACGCGGAGAGACGTCGTTGGTCCGTCATTCACGGTCGCCGGTAGGCGCTCCCGGTGCCGTGCGCGTACCGAGGCGGGATGCGCGCCGTCCGCCTCCACGAGATCGACCGCGAGCGCGGTCCCCAGCTCTTCCGCGTCGAGCAGGTCGACGATCCGCAGCCCGGCCCCGGCGAGACGCTGGTCAAGCTGCGGCGCGCCGCGTTCAACCGCCGCGACGTCTTCATCAGCCAAGGGCTGTACCCGGGGATCCAGCTGCCGTGCATCCCGGGCTCGGACGGCGTCGGCACCGTCGCGGCGCACGGCGAGGGCGCGCGGGGTCCGGCCGTCGGAACGCGTGTCGTGATCAATCCGACGCTCGGGTGGGGAACCAGCCAGCGCGTCTGGCAGCGCAGCGCGCAGGTTCTCGGGATGCCGCACCAGGGGACGTTCGCGGAGTACTTGGCCGTGCCGGCCGAAAACGTCGTCCCCGCGCCGCCGTCGCTGAACGACGACGAAGCGGCGGCGATCCCACTCGCGGGCGTGACCGCGTACCGCGCGCTCGTCTACCGCGGCGGCTGCACGAAGGACGACGTCGTGCTGATCACCGGAATCGGCGGCGGCGTGCAAACGTTCGTGCTGCTGTTCGCGAAGAAGATCGGCGCGAAGGTGATCGTAACCTCGTCGAGCGACGAGAAGCTCGAGCGCGCGAAAGCGATGGGCGCCGACGTCGCGATCAACTACAAGACGAGCGAGAAGTGGGAGAAGGACGTCGCGGCGTTCGACGGCGGCCCAAGCCTGGTCGTCGACTCCGCCGGCGGCGACACGCTGGCGAAGGCGCTGAACGTCACGCGCTACGGCGGCCGCGTCGTGATCTACGGCGGCACGCTCGGCGATGCGAAGATCCGCCCGTTCTCGGTCTTCTGGAAGCAACTCGATTTCCTGGGCTCGTCGATGGGCTCACCGAAAGACTTCGCCGAGATGCTGGCGATGTTCGACGGCTCGATCAAACCCGCAGTCGACAAAGTCTACGCGATGGACGACGTCGTCGCGGCCGCCGAGTCGGTCGAGCGGGGCGCGCAGTTCGGCAAGGTACTGCTGGCCGTCGGCGGTGCTTGACGGTCAGCGCGCGGCCGGGCGAAGGCCGTCGAGATCGTCGTCGACCCCGCGCGGGACGAGATAGTACCCGGCGATCAGAACGTACAGCGCGAAGCTCGCGAGCGGTACGAAGAGCGCGACCAGCGTTGCGGCGGCGTAGGTGAGCCAGCCGATGCGGTACGCGGTGACGGTCCCGTCGATCCGTTCGGGCGTAACGGCTTCGACGAAAGCGCGCGAGCGGATGAGATGCCAGAGCATCACGTTGTACCACGTCGCGCAGATCGAGAGCACGACGCCGTAGAGGAACGTCGCGGCGTGGGTCGTCGGATAGAACCCCAGCGTCGAGGTCACGAACGGGATGAAGACGGTGCTGCCGAGCAGCAGCAGGTTCAGAAACACGGTGACGCGGTCGACGTGCCGCACCGTGCGGAAGAGCGCGTGATGGTTCTGCCACATGATGCCGATCACCGCGAAGCTCAGCGCGTACGCGATCAGGTTCGGCCAGAGCTTCAGCAGCTCGCGGGTGAGCTCGGCGTCCGTCGTCCATTTGAGCTCGCCGTGCATCGGCACGGCGAACCCCAGCACCAGCAAGGTGATCGCGAAGGCGAAAACTCCGTCGGAGAACGACTCGAAGCGCGCCTTGTTCATGCGAGCGGTCGCGTTACTTCGCGAGCGCGGGGCCGCTTGTCGTTACGGGAAGCGGCGGCGGGTTGTTCATCGTGACGTCGTTGATCGGGTAGACGAACTTGAGATAGAGATAGAGGAACGCGAGCGAAAAAACCAAGATGGTCGTGCCGAGTATCGACGACTGCACCTGAACGCCGTCCATCCCGACCTTCAGCTGCGTCGCGAGCGTCACCGTGTCGTCCGGCGCTGCGGCGGCCGGTGCGGACGACGATGCGGCGGCAGCTCCCCCGGTAGCGACCTGCTGCAAGGCGACGTTGTGCGCGGCGAGCGAGGCGGCATGCGTCGTGAGCGCGACCCAGAACTGGATTCCGGAGAACACCAGCCCCGCCAGCGTGATGATGATGACGACGACCAAGATGACGTTCGTTGCGACGGCCTGATTCTGGAAGATATTCGCGCGCAGGTGGTATGCGTTGACGTCGTTCGCGTAGTATTCGTAAGCGGCTTTCTGGGCCATGATCGCGTGAAGCCGCATCGCGCGGCAGACGGTCGCGTCGTCGGCGCCGCCGTTCGGAACGAAGTCCCGGAGCTCGGGCGGGAGCGCGGCGCCGTTCGGCTTCGAATCGGCCGCCGTACGGCACGTTTGGTCGCCCGACGCCGGATTCGGCTGTTGAGAGAGCGGTGCCGGCTTGCGAGGGAGCGGCGCTTGCTGCTGGACCATCGGGAAGTCGAAACGCCGGACCGTCGGCGGCGGACTGGCTCCGAGCAGCACAACGGCCAGGGAAGCGAAGACGATCATCCTCACCATCGCGCAACCATTGGGCGCTCCGCGACGCTGTCCTATCGCCGCTCGAACGGCGCACTGCATCGATCGTAGAGCGGCGCTACGTCTCGGTCCGGTAGCGCACCAACGGCTCGCCGGTGCCGAACCCGAGCTCGGCGCGGATGACGTCGCCGCCGGAGCTTTCGTCGAGATGCGAGAGGTCCGGATCGAGCAGCGCCGTTTCGGCCCGCGTCGGCGGGCGCGCGACCGGCTCGCTGCGCACGCGCTGCTCGGCCTCGAGCGCGATCAGGTGCGCGAGCACTTGGCGCGCCGCCGCAGGCCACAGCCGCGGATCGGTGTCGGCGTAGACACGCGCGACGATCTCCGGAATCGTCGCGCCCGATTCGCCCAGTGCGGCCAAAATCATGCGCTCGCGCGCTTCACGGTGCGCGATGTACTCGTCGAGCTTCGCGCGCACGTCGGTAACCTCGGGGCCGTGTCCGCCGTAGATCGCGCGCGCGTCGCCGTACTCGTCGCGCAGCCGCCGCAGCGTCGTCTGATACGTGCGCATCTCGCCGTTCGGCGGAGCGACGACGACCGTTCCTGTTCCGAGGACGACGTCGCCCGTGAAGAGCGCGCGTTCGTCGTCGAGCACGAAGATCAGATGATCGCGCGCGTGACCAGGAGCGTGCAGCACGGTGAACGACGTCTCATCAAACCGCAGCGTCTCGCCGTCGCCGAGCGCGCGGCCGTGCGGAAAACGCGCGTCGGGATGCGCGTAGACCGGCGCTCCGCTCGCCGCCGCGAGCGGAGCCGCGCCGGGGTAGTGGTCGGGATGTCCGTGCGTCACCAGGATCGCTGCGTACGCTGCGTTCTCGTCTCGCGCGACGGCGAGAAACGCGTGGCGCTGCGCGTCGTCGAGCGGGCCGGGGTCGATCGCGACCAGCGTCCGCGGCGCGACCCGCACGACGTACCCGTTCGTTCCGTCCAGCGTCAGCGGTGAGGGATTGTTCGCGCGCAGCCGCCCGACCCGCGGGCTGAGCCTTACCATGCGTTTTCCATCTCCTCGACCAAAACGAACTTCGGGCCGGGCTGCACTTCGGGCGAGACGGTGACGATCGTCTTCGTTCGTGCGAACTCGAGCAGCTCGCCGACGGTGTGGTACGGCGCGATCCGCTCGAGGTGCTTGATCGTCGGAAAGATCAGCGAGATCTCGCCGCGCTGATGCATCGCGAGCGCTTCGAGCGGGCGCAGCCAGCGGCCGTCGAGGACCTCGGTCGCGTCGGCTTCGGCGACTTGGTCCTCGGGGGCGCGCGCCACGAAGAAACGCGCGTCGAAACGCCGCGTCGCGTTCTCCGACTTCGGCGTGATCCAGCGCGAGAAGTACACGAACTGCGACGCGTCGATCGACACGCCGAAGCGCGCAAGGACGTCGCCGAACGCGATCTCGCCGGCCAGCATCGTCTCTCGCGCGCCGGCGAGCGCGGCGCCGTCGACCGGGCGGTCGGCGAAGAGCAGTCCGACTTCCTCAAACGTCTCGCGGGCGGCCGTCATCGCGTAGGCCGGATCGACCTCGCCCGCCGAACCGTGCAGCCGCCGCGCCGCTTCGTCGCGGTCCGCCTCGTCGACGCGGCCCCCGGGAAAGACGTACTGGTCGGGCAAGAACACCGCCCGCGAGCTGCGCCGGACCATGAAGACCTGCGGGCCCTCGCTCGTATCGCGCGCTACGATCACGGTCGCGGCGTCACGAATCTCGTCGGAAGGCTCGATCACCGGAACCCTGCTCCGGCCGAGCCGCGTTCCTTCCCTGCAATGCGTCCGTCTCTCATCGCCACCTCGGCCCTCGTTCTCGCTCTCGGTGCGACGACACTCGCGGGGGCCCAGTCGGCTCCGACCCCCGCCCCGATCGCCGTCCCGACCCTCCCGCCGAACACGCCGAACTCGGCGATCATCCAGACGATCCTCGGGGTCGGCCAGCAGATTCTGCAGCGCCAGGCGATCAACCAGCGCAACAACGCGCGCGGTACGGTCTCGTACTTCAAGCGCTTCGATATGCAAGTACAGTGCGGGACGAACTGCTACCGCACCGTGCGCCTGCACCAGGGAACGGTCATCAACCCGCGTGGCGCAACGCCCGGCGTGGGCACGCTTGTCGACGTGAACGGTCACACCGCCGCCGACGGCGCGCTCGAAGCCGACAACATCACCGTCCAGCAATAAGGCTCTATCCGCTCGCTCGCTGCGATCGAAGAGGAGCAATCCATCCTCGATAGGCGTCCGTTCGTACTGACGGACCCTATCTCTGGAGGATGCACTTGATCAAACAATTCACGGCCGCAGCGGCCGGCGCGGCGTTGGCCGTTCTTTGTCTCACCCCCGCGTTCGCGCAGATGGCTTCGCCGATGCCTGCTGCTACCGGCTCGATGTCGGGCGGCATGATGTCCGGCGGACTCGATCACGGGATGCCGCCCGGCACCGCCGGCGGCGACGGCGTCACCTACACCGGCGCGCCCGATCGGCAAGCCGCGATCTCGCTCGTCACCGCGGGCGGCGCGCCCGGCAACTTCTCGATCGTCAAGGCGCTGACCGCGCTCGCCGGCTCGACCGTCGCGAACGCGGAAGTCGCGAAGCTCACCAAACAGTACGGCAAATCAAAGGTCGCTTCGTTCGTCGCCGTTCAGAACTTCGCCGTCAACGACGCGGTGAAGATCGCAACCGGCGCCGGCGTGAAGTTCCCCGCACCGTCGCTGCACGGCGCAGCGCTCGCGAAGCGCGTGGTGGGGCTCGGCCTCGTCAACGGCACGTACTACGAAGGGACGCAGCTCGATCACCTCGTGACGAACAAGATTCACGAGACCGTCATGGACGACATCGATCAGAAGTTCGGCGCTTCCGCCGACGCGAACTATCACCGCATCGCCGACCAGGCGCACTACGACCTTGCCAAGGCGCTCGGCGTCAAGATCAAGCTCGCCGCGTTCCACTAAGAGCGCGAGCGGCGCGAACAAAGAGCGAAAGGGCCACGCCGATCGGCGTGGCCCTTCGTATCTGTTTCGATTCGTGTCGCAGCAGGCCAATCGGTCGCTACGACGATCCTTCCTTCGGTGGATCCTCGGTCATCGAGATGATGCCGCCCTCCTGCCTTCGGATGAGAGTTTGCGCTTTTGAGAACGTTGTCGTCTCGTCACCGCCGGCGCGCAGTCAGCCGTGCGGTGCCTTGGAGCCGGGTGGATCCTGCGACGTCAAGTCGCCCTCCCGTAAGTCGACGGAGTGTACCTCGAGGTGACCTCATCGTACCTCCACCGTAAGACAGGGTCAACCCCAATTTCCAGGGACTTTCGCGAAGCTGTTGCATCTTGCTCAGCGGTGAGTTCTCGTCTGGGCCGGATCTTGCGCCGCGTGGAGGCGGTCGGCATCTTGCTGGCCTCGTTCGCCCTCGCGGCCGTCGTCGTATCCCACCGTTCCTGGGTAGAGCAAGTGCTCGTTCAACTCGGACCGTTCGCGATGCCGCTCGCGATCGTGGTCTTCGCGGTGGTCGCCTCGGCGCCGTTCTCGGTCACCGACGCGCTCGCGATCATGAACGGCGTTCTGTTCGGGCCGGTCTGGGGCTCGGTCGTCAACGCGATCGGGCTGGTGCTGGCGGCGATCATCGGCTACGTCGTCGCGCTGCGCACCTCGGACGCGTTCGATGTGAAGAAGAACGTCGAGCGGCTGCCGGCGTGGGCGCGCCGGTTCAAGATCGGCTCGCCGATGTTTCTGATCGTGGTGCGGATCATCCCCGGACTCGGCGGGACGATCGCAACGCAGACCGCCGCCGCGCTGCGCGTTCCGATCTTCCGCCAGATCTACACGATGTGCGCGGTCGCCGTTCCGATCTGCACCGTCCTCGCCGTCTTCGGCTACGCCGCCTCGGACTTCTTGGACATGCACGTCGTCGAGCCGACGCAACGCTTCGCGGAGAAGCATCACATCCATCTCCCGCGCCGCAAACCGCACCGCACCCCGCAGCAGATGCTTGACACGAGGCCGACGCTCCAGCCGTGAACCCTTCGACAACCACCGCACCCGCCGTCGCGCTGGTCGACACCCCCGAGGCGCTCGCCGCGACGTGCGAGCGGATCGTGCGCGCGCCGCGCGTCGCGCTCGACACCGAGTTCCACACCGAGAAGTCGTACACGCCGCATCTGATGGTCGTGCAGCTGCTCTTCGACGACGGCGTCGCGCTCGTCGATCCGCTCGCGCTGCGCGATCTCCGCCCGCTGGTCGACGCGCTCGCCGGCGCGCGCGTCGTCGGCCACGCGCTCAGCTCCGATCTGCGCATCCTCGCCGACGCGTTCGAGAAGCTTCCGCGCGAAGTCTTCGACACGCAGGTCGCCGCCGCGTTCGTCGGCTACGGGCTCTCGATCTCGCTGCTCGACCTCGTCCGCGATCTGTGCGGCGTGACGCTGCGAAAGTCGCAGACCGTCAGCGACTGGAGCACCCGCCCGTTCAGCGCGAAGCAAGTCGAGTACCTCGTCGACGACGTGCGCTATCTGTTCGCGCTCGAGGACCAGCTGCGCGAGAAGCTGCGCGCGCGCGGCCGCGAGCCGTGGGCGGACGAAGAGATGCCGGCGCTCACCGAGCTGCGCACCTACCGTAACGATCCGCGGCGGCTCTACCTGCGCGTCTCGGGCAACGCGCGGATGAACCGGCGCGAGCTCGGAATCCTCAACGAGCTCGCGCACCTGCGCGACCGCTACGCGCGCGAGCGCAACATCCCGCTCAAGTACGTGCTGCCCGACGACGTGATGGTCGGGCTCGTTCAACTGCGGCCGAAGAGCGTCGACGAGCTCTCGCAGTTGCGCCGCATCGACACCGGGACGCGCCGCAACCTCGGCGAGCGGATCGTCGAAGCGGTGCGGCGCGGCGAGGCGATCGCGGAGGACGAGCTCCCCCCGCGCGCGCCCAAACCGCTGGGGCCGCAGCGCGAGGCGCTCGTCTCGACGATGGCGGTGCTGGTCAGCGCGCTGGCCGCCGAGAACGACCTGCCGACGACGCTGCTCCTCCCGCGTGTCGCGCTCGAACGGATCGCGCGCGAAGCGCCGCAGACGCCCGAAGCGCTCGGGGACGTCGTCAACCTGACCTCGTGGCGGCGCCAGCTCGCCGTCGAGCCGCTGTGGCAGCTTCTTTCGGGCGAGTCGGTGCTGCGCGTGCGCGGCTACGGCAACGGCGACCCGCGCACGACCTTCGAGCCGTGCGAGCCCGCCGTCCCCGACCTGCCTAGCGGTGAGGTGTCGGCGACGGGTTAGGGCCGACCGGCTGCGAGAGCCGCGGCGGCGGCGGCGGGCGGTAGCCGCTCGGCGTCGGCGTGGGCGCCGGCGGGCGATATCCGCCCGGCGCGGGTGAAGCCGGAGCCGGCGAGGGCGGGTGGTCGATGCCGTAGAGCGTCTTCGCGATCTGCGCGTTGTAGCGGCGCTGCGT
>DASZGA010000052.1:0-1625 GCA_035939295.1 Candidatus Elarobacter sp.
TACGGCGGCTTCAACGACCGCTACGTCGACTTGCGCGTCGACGACCATTCGGCGCCGATCGGCGAGCTGGCGCGGCTGCTGGAGCTGCACAAGCTGTACCATTTCCCCGCAGCCGCCGGCGACGTGCTCGCGATCGACGACACGCTCGGCCGCGAGATCGTGTCGGAGCTGGTGCGGGTCGGCGCGCTGACGGCGCGTGAGGGCGCGGGGTTCGACGATGCGGCGCGCGACGCGCTGGTGGCGTTCATGCACGTGGAGAATCTCGAGAACCGGGTGCGCGCCGATCGGACGATCGACCGGCAAACGCTAGGGTATTTGCGCGCGTTCCGCAGCGCGTCGGAGAGGCGTTCCTGAAACCGAGGTTCTTCGCCACACAAGCGGCGTTTCGCGCCTGGCTCGAGAGCCATCACGAGACGTGCGACGTCCTCGTCGTCGGCTTCTGGAAGAAAGGCTCCGGAAAACCGAGCATGACGTGGCAGCAAGCCGTCGACGAAGCGCTGTGCTTCGGCTGGATCGACAGCATCCGCCACAGGATCGACGACGAGTGCTACCAGATTCGCTTCACGCCGCGCAAACCCGCGAGCAATTGGAGCGTCGCGAACATCAAGCGCGCGAAGGAGCTGGCGGCGCTCGGTCTCATGCGGCCCGCGGGGCTGCGTGCGTTCGAGCAGCACGACGACGCGGCGGCACGCCATTCGTACGAGCAGCGCAACGCGCCGGTTCTCGGCGAGGAGGCCTCACGCGAGTTCCGCCGCAATGCGCGCGCTTGGGCGTTCTTCGAGCAGCAAGCGCCGTCGTACCGGCGGCTGGCGATCTTCTGGGTCGTCAGCGCGAAGCGCGAGGAGACGCGACGAAGCCGATTGGCGACGCTCATCGACGATTCCGCGCACGGGCGCATGATCAAAGCGTGGCCACGGCCCGCGAAACGCGGCTGACGCCTCCCCGTTTCCACGCGCTCAGATCGACCACTCGTACGCGTTCCAGCTTTCGACGACTCCGTTCGGACGAAAGCCCTTAAAGTCGGTGTTGATCGCCTCGATCTGCCGCGGCCACCACAGGTAGACGAACGGCGCGTCGCGCGCCAGCAGCTCCTCGATCCTCGCGTAGGCGCGTTTGCGGGTGGGGAGGTCGTAGTGCGAGAGCGCGTCGTGCTGCGCGGCGTCCATCTCCGCGTTGCAGTAGCGCGTCCAGTTGAACCCCTTCGGCGCCACTTGGTCGCAGGTCAGCTGCGTGGAGTCGTCGGGATCGCTTCCGGCGTACCACGTCTGCAGCCCCACGTCGTACTTCCCGTCAGCGAGAATACCCGAACCCGGCGGCCCGTAGAGCAGCGAGGTCGTGTAGCCTTTCAGCTCCGTGTCGATCCCGGCGTCCTTGAGCATCGAGGCGATGAGCACTCCGCGGTTGCGGTCGGTGATGCTGTCGCTGCGGAACGCCATTCCCATGACGAACCGCTTCCCGTCCTTCGCGCGATAGCCGTCGGCGCCGCGCTTCCAGCCGGCCGCGTCGAGCAGCGCGTTCGCGCGCGGCAGGTCGCGCGCCGTCGTCCCGGCTTTCGGATCGAACGCCCACATGAACGAGGGGAGGTCTTCGGTTGCCGGCACGGTGGTGCCGAACGTCGCTTCGCG
>DASZGA010000053.1:0-2909 GCA_035939295.1 Candidatus Elarobacter sp.
AGCGGCGTCCGCGCCGTCGTCGAAGCGACAGCGCTGCCCGTTGCGGCTATCGGTGGAATCGGCCCGGCGACGATCGCGCTCGCCGCGGAAAGCGGCGCAGCGATGGCGGCCGTCATCTCGGCACTCGTCTGCGACGATCCCGAGTCCGCCGCGCGCGACCTCATCGCGCGCTGGAACGCCGCGGCGGCGAGATGACCGTCGCGCCGGTCGGAACTGCATTGTGACGGTCGTCGCGACGGTCGGGACGACGCATCCGCTCGCGTTTGCCGGGCTCGGTTTTGCGATGCTCGCGCTTGCCGACGAGGGCGTGCGCGCGGTTTGCGTGATCGCGGGCGTCAGCGCGCAAGACGCGGCGCACGTGCTGGCGCGAAGTGCTGTCGATGCAGCGAACATTCGCGCGCAATTCGACGCGATTCGCGCGGCGAACGTCGACGCGTTTCACGTCGGCGCGCTGCTCTCCGCAGAGTCGGTACACGCTGTCGCCGACTCGCTTGCGACGTTCCCAGGCGTGCCGGTCGTCGTCGATCCGGTGCTCGCCGCGTCCGGCGGCGACGCGCTCGGCGATGGGGCGACGCGCGAGGCATTGCGCGACGCATTGTTTCCGCGAGCTACGCTGGTGACGCCGAATCTCTTCGAAGCGAGCGCGTTTCTCGGCCGCTCGGTCGCCGACGTCGCTGCGATGCACGACGCCGCGACGGCGTTTCTCGGGCTCGGCGCGCGCGCGGCGCTGATCAAGGGCGGCCACCTCGAAGGCGCCGCGGTCGACGTGTTTGCCGACGCCGATGCGACCTGTGAGTTCTCGTCGCCGCGCGTCGAGGGAACGATTCGCGGAACGGGCGATCTGCTGGCGGTGACGATCGCGGCGTGTCTCGCACGCGGCGCGACGCTGCCGGAAGCGATCGAACACGCGCGCCGGCGCGTCCGCGAAGCGATCGCGCGCGGCGTCGCGTTCGCCGGGACGCGCGTCGCTACGTTCGACTCAGACTGAGGCGTTCAGCGGTACGACGAGCGCTGCGACTGGAAGCAGTCGCGGCAGTAGACCGGCTTGTCGCCGCGCGGCTGGAACGGGACTTCGGCTTGCTGTCCGCAGCTGCTGCACGTCACGCTGTACATCTCGCGCGCGCCGCCGTAACCGCCGCCGTCGCCGGCTCGGCCGCCGCCGTTCGCGCCACCGCTCTGACGGGCGTTCTTCCGCGCCGCGCGGCAGTCGGCGCACCGGTTCGGTTTGTTCTGAAACCCCTTCGTCGCGAAAAACTGCTGTTCGCCGCTGGTGAAAACGAACTCGGCACCGCAGTCGGTGCACGTCAACCGTTCATCGGTATACAAGCGAGTCAACTCCTATGCGTAGGCCTGGTTTCGACTCGCTGAGTACCTGGATGTGGTGATGCCACGATGAACGGGACCGCGCGGGGATCGAGACCGGTCAAATTATGCGTGGATACTACCACGCCCCCAGGAGCCGCGCAAGATAGCCCAACGAGCCGCACAATGCCGCTAGGAACTGTGCGGTAGCGCAGATTTTTGCAGCGCGGAACCGGGCTGGGTTACGCGGGGGTGTAGCGCGGCAGAGCGTCGCGCAGCTGGTCGAGCGCCCAGCCGATGTCGTCGAGCGAAGCGGCGTACGAGAAGCGCAGATAGCCTTTGCCGGCTGCGCCGAACGACGAGCCGCCGAGACATGCGACCCCGGCGTTCTCGAGCAGCCACTTCGCCAAGTGCTTGTCGTCGCTCGCGATCTTCGAGATGTTGGGAAACGCGTAGAACGCGCCTTCAGGGACGGTGCACGAGACGTTCGGGATGCTGTTGAGCCCGGAGACGATCGCGTCGCGCCGCTCGCGGAAGATCGCGTTCATCTTCTCGACCGGCGCGTCGTCGCCGGTCAGCGCCGCGATTCCGGCGCGCTGCACGAACGTCGCGACGCACGAGAACGTGTTGTTGTTGAACAGCGTCACCGTCTTCGCGATCTCTTCCGGCGCGACGCAGTAGCCGAGCCGCCAGCCTGTCATCGCGTACGCTTTCGAAAAGCCGTCGACGATGATCGTGCGCTCGCGCATCCCCTCGAGCTGCGAGATCGAGTGGAAGTAGCCGACGTAGCGGTTGCGCGAGTAGATCTCGTCGGAAATCACCAGGAAATCGTGCTCTTGCGCGAGCTCCGCGATCCGTTCCAAGTCTTCGCGCAGCAGCACGCCGCCGGTCGGGTTGTGCGGCGAGTTGATGACGACCGCTTTCGTCTTCGGGCCGACCTTCGCGGCGAGCTCGTCGAGGTCGAGCCGCCAGTTGCGCGACTCGAGCAGATGAACCGGGACCGGCTTCGCCTCGAGGTACATCGCGGCCGACGCGTACGCGGGATAAGCGGGGTCGGCGTAGACCAGCTCGTCGCCGGGGTCGAGGATCGCCGAGAGCAGGTTCCAGATGATCGGCTTTGCGCCGGCGCCGACGACGACGTTCTGCGGGGCGTAGGCGGGCGTCAGGCCGCGGTACGCGCTGGCGTAGGCGGCGATCGTCTCGCGCAGCTCGGGGATTCCGGCCGAGGGGGTGTAGTGCGAGTAGTTTTCCTCGATCGCCCGGATCCCGGCGCGCTTGATGTGATCCGGGGTGTCGAAGTCGGGCTCGCCGATCTCCATGTGGACGACGCGCCGGCCGGTCGCCTCGATCGCTTTCGCGCGCGCGAGTACTTCGAAGGCCGACTCGCTGCCGATACGAGAGATGGCAGCACAAAGATAGTCGGCGTGGTGGGCGATCGTCGTCATGAGCAAACCTGCAAGCGAGGTCGGCGACGCGGGATCGCCGAACGGGGCGGAACTGATGCGGACCCTGACGGAAGCTTTCGCGCCGGGCGCGCCGTCGTTACCCGAAGGGCTACGAACGCTCGTCGTTTCTCCCGACCGTTCGGTCGAACCTGGGACGACCGT
>DASZGA010000054.1:0-23697 GCA_035939295.1 Candidatus Elarobacter sp.
TTCGAGTTCCGCCGGCGTGAGCGGGCGCGCCTCGGGGCCGGCGACGCACGATCGGGTCGTGCCGAGCCCGACCAGGGACGCGATGTTCAGCGCGACGCCTTCGCGCTCGACCAGCGTGAAGAACGCGTCGAACGACGTCCACTGAACCTCGACGCCGTAAACGCGCGCGTCGCGCCGCTTGCGCTCGAGCGCGGTCCCATACAGCGGTGCGACGGAAGTCCCGCAGTTGCCGCCGATCTCGGTCGTGACGCCCTGCACGATCTTTCCCTCGCAGCGCGGGTTTGCAAGCCACAGTTCGTCGGTATGTGAGTGTACGTCGATGAAGCCGGGCGCGAGCGCGAGGCCCTCGCACGAGACGCGTTCGTGCGCGTCGCGGTCGGAAAGGTCCCCGATCGCGACGACTCGGCCGTCCGCAACGGCGACGTCGGTGGTGTACGGAGCGGAGCCCGTCCCATCGTAGACCCGGGGGTGCTCCAAGATCGTCCAGAGCAGCGTTTAACCTAGCTTTCGCTGGGTACGAGCCAATCGGTGGGCCGACAGCTCAGGGGGACGTATTCCAACATGGCGACCAACGACAACATGACGACGACGGGCGGCGGAATGAGCGTTCGCGAGGCCGGTAAGCGCGGCGGCGATCGCGTCAAAGCGAAGTACGGGTCCGAGTTCTACGAAGCGATCGGCCGCAAAGGCGGCGAGGCGACGAAGAGCAAGTACGGGCCGTCGTTCTATGAAGAGATCGGTGCCAAGGGCGGGCAGAAGCTGAAACGTACGACGAAATCGGCGGGCTAACCCATGGCCGACCCAAAGAAAGCCGTGACGAAAGTGCGGACAGAAAAGGTCGACGGCGAGATGTCGGTGCGCGAAGCCGGTAAAAAAGGCGGCGACACGGTTCGCGACCGCTATGGGTCGGGTTTCTACGAGGAGATCGGGCGCAAAGGCGGACAGGCGACGCGCGAACGGCACGGAGCCGAGTTCTACGAATCGATCGGACAAAAAGGCGGCAAAGTCGTCAAAGAAAAGTACGGGCCGAACTTCTACGAGCAGATCGGCCACAAAGGCGGTCAGAAGGTCAAGAAGCTGATCGCCGAGGCGAAGAAGAACTCGCAGGGCGAAACCTAGCCGCAGGCGCCGCGACGAACCAGCCGCCGAAACTCGGCGAGTACCGCTCGCGGCACCGCGCCCGCTTCGGGCGAAAGAGCCATAACCACATCGCGCGACGTCGTCCACACGACGCCGCGCGGTTCTGCGTTTCCGCCGATCGCGCGCACGTCGCTGCACGGCTTCGCCGCCGCGAGCGGCTGGAACGAGCCCAGCGAGCCGCCGTTGCGCGGCCACTCTTGCAGCAGCCAGCGGTGCCCCGGCGGGCCGTAGGCGTAGCCGATCCCCTCGTTTGACGCGACGTGCTCGCCGTGGAACGGCGGGAGCAGCGCGACTTCCACCGGCGGATCGGCAAGAAACGGCCGGAACGCGATCGTCCGCTCCGCGGTGCGGCGGTCGGTGACGAAGCCGCGCGCGGCGAGCGCCGACGAGGGCGTCGCCGGTCCGAACGGAAGCTGCGCCGCCGCCGGCGCCGTCGAGGCGAGCACCAGCAGCGCGGCCAGAGCGGAGCGCATCAGGTGTGCGTTCCCGGTTTGGTCCCTTCGATCCGTCCGAGCGAGACGTCGCCGGTCCGGAAGTCGACCGTCGCGTGCGTGACGTTGACGGTGGCGCCGGCGTCCGTGATCGTCGCAGGGTGCTCGAGCTCCATGATCTTGGTGATGCCGCCGTAGCGCGCGCCGACGGTCTTGAACGTGCGCACGCGGCCGGGCGAGACCGTCTCGCTGAACTCGACCGGTCCTGCGATCATGAGGTCGTTGGTGTTCGTGTTCACCGTGACGCCGTCGGCTTTCATCAGCACGTCGGGTTTTCCGACACGGTGGATCCGCCCGTCGCGCACGTGCGCGATCGTCGCCTGCGAACCGTCGGGGCTCATCGTCACAGTGTCGTAGTCGAGCGACCACGCGCGCCCGTCGAGCCGCTTTCCGTTCACCTTGCCGTGGGTGAGCACGTCGGGCGAGGTGACGCGCCCCATCTGGATGTCGCCGCCGGCGCGCCCGATCTCGAATCCGACCCACGCCAGAAACGCCAGCGCTGCGATCGCCGCCGGGATCCGCCACCAGCTCATATGTGCTTCCTGCGCTGCCGCACGAGTTGCACGGCGAACGGAACGACGACGAGCAGCAGCATCGCAAACCCGATCGGCGCCGGACCGAGCCGCGCGTAGAACGTCGGCGCCGGCGGGCCGACGTTCCCGACGACGATCGCCTGTTCGTTGAGCTTGGTCCGCTGCGTCCACGTGCCGTCCGGGGCGACGATCCCGCTGATCCCGGTCGCCGCCGAGCGCAGCACCCAGCGCCCGGTTTCGACCGCGCGCAGCGTCGCCGCTTGCGCGTGCTCGTACGGACCTTCGGTCGAGCCGAACCACGCGTCGTCGGTCGCGATCAGGAACAGCGTCGGGTCGTCGCGCAAGCGCGCGTGCGCGATGTCGCCGAACACCGACTCCCAGCAGATCAGCGGCGTCGCGCCGGCATAGACTTCCTGCACGTTGTGCCCGGGTTTGAAGCCGCCGATCTCGTTCGCGTACGGCAAGTTGCGCAGCCACTGCGGCCCCGGGATGTACTCCGCGAACGGAACGAGCTGCTCTTTGACGTAGAGCCCGCTGATGTCGCCGCGGTTCGCGTGCGGATCGAAGATCAGCAGCGCGTTCTGCAGCGTCGTTCCGTCGTCCCAGAACGCGCCGACGTACAATACGCCGCCCAGATCGTTCGCCAGCTTCGCGAAGCGCGCGCGCAGCGCCGGCTCGCGCAGCAGGTCGGCGGTGATCACCGTCTCCGGCCACAGCACCAGCGCCGGATGCTGCGCGCGCAGCGGCACCGTCATATCGGTGTAGCGCTTCAGCGCGAGCTTGAGCCCGGCGTCGCTGCGCTTCACGCTCTGCGCGATCCCGCCTTGCACTGCCGCGACGCGCACCGTCCGCGGCACCGCGTTGTCGTGCTGCGCCGGCCATCCCGACCACGCCAGCTCGGTGAACGAGGCGACGCCGAGCCACGCTATGATGAACGCGCGCGTGCGCCGCGCGTCGCCGCGGCCGAGAAGCCACCATCCGAGCGACGCGCCGAGCAGCAGCGTCGCGAACGTGAGACCGTAACCTCCGGCGTACGCGGCGAGCGGGCGCAGCGGCGAGTCGACCATCGTCGTGCCGAGCTGTTCCATCGGGACGCCGAGCGCCGTGGTCGAGCGAACCTGTTCGGCGAGCGCGAACGCCGCCGCGATCACGAACGGAACGATGCGCGCGTCCAAGCGCCGCGCCGCGTGCGATGCGACGAACGCGGTGAACGCAAAGCTGAGCGCTTCGACGCTCGCCGGCCCGAGGTCGATGATCGGCGCCGCCGGCCCGATCAACGCGCCGGCCGTCTCGCCGAACCAGGAAAACCCCAGGGTGAAGAACAGCAGCCCGCTCGCGTAACCGACGAGCGCCGCCGTTCGCGGCGTCAGCGCGCACCACGTGAAAACCAAGCCTGCGCATGCGAACGGAGCGAGCCACCACCACGTTGTCAGCGGGAAGGCCAGATGCAGCGCGAGCGCGCACACAAGCGCGACGGCCGTGCTGCGAACGGTCGCGAAGGAGAAGAGCGTGCGTCGGCTCGTTACGGTTGTGGTCGTTGCGGCGATGATGATGGGTCTTTCGGGATGCGGGCGTCAGGTCACCGGCTTGACGAACGGCGGCGGGGGGATCGTTCCGACCGGACAGACTGCCATTCGCTTCGATACGATAGGTCCGCTGGACTTCCAGAACGTCTCATACTTGATCGTCCTGAACACGACGGGCAACGGGCAGCAGCCGTATGCTCAGGGCTACAACACGGACTTCAAGAACTGGTCGGTGTTCTTCATCGTCGGCGGGGGCTCCGGGTTCGCCAACTTCCCAGGACTGCTCCAGGTGTACCAGGACCCGGCTTCCGGCGCGTCGCGCACGTTCAACGTCCCGATCCCAACCGGAACGGTGAGCTTCCTTCCCACGGTCCCGACCGGGAACGGTTTCCAGATCACGTTCAACCGCTGCATCGTCGACCTCGCGCCGCCGTCCGCCTCGCCGCCGCCGCCGGTCAGCTCGAACAAGATCTGCCCGCCGTTCACGAACATCGGGAACACGTGGCAGGTCAGCTTGTTCACGATCGACCGCACGCAGTCGCCGGTCGACTCGCTCAGCTCGAACGGCCCGTCCGCAACCGACTACAAGTTCCCAGCGAACGGGCTCAACACCACGCAGACGATCACGACGCTGAACTTCTTCAAGCCCGCGAACCAAACCGTCGCGAACACGTCCGCGCAAATCTCCGGCGTCGAAGTCTTCAGCACGCCTTAGCGGATTCGGCTGACGCCGAACCCTCGCGTTTCGCGCGATTGCTATAGGTTATTCGGCATCGCAGGGCGGGTGGCCGCAGATACACGTCGCCTCGACCTCTTCGTCGGTCGAGTCGCGCGCCTCGCATTCATCGCTGCAGTACGCGGCGCCCTCGAGGCCGCCGGTGACCATGCAGTTGCACTCGCTGTACTCGCAGGGCTGGGTGTAGGTGCTCATGCCGGTGATTGTACCCGATCGGGCGCCCGGTTTAGAAGGCGCCGCCGTTGCCGAACGCCGTCGAGGAGAAGGACTGCGGGATGATCGAGCTGAGCGAGGTCTGGCCGAGCCCGAAGTTGATCCCGCGCGAGGGGAACGCCAGCAGGTTGATGCTCGCGGTGACTTGCTTCAGATCCTCGTTGTACGCCAGCCGGATCTCGTAGCAGTCGCCGACGATGTGCCGGTAGTAGATGTTCTTGCTCTCGAGCTTCCCGCGTTTCTTCCAGTCGACGAACGTCTCGAGCTGCAAGTCGCTCTGGTAGCCGAACGGCGTCGAGAGCTGCACGTTGGTGCGGTCGAATCCGTTTCCGCGCCCGGGCGTGAAGCTTCCGCCGAGCAACAGCGTCGAACGGCGCGACGGCCGCGAGGTGAGCTGGTACCCGACCGACTGCGCCTGCCGGTTGAAGAACGTCGTCGCCGTCAGCGAGAGCGCGTACGTGTCGCCGTTGAAGATGCGCAGGTTGTCCGTGGCCTGCTTCGAGCCGTTGCCGAGGACGTCGATCGTCTTGAACGGTTCGGCGAGCGGTCCGTTCACGTGCGCCTCGGTGTACGAGATCACGTTGAGGACGTGCCCGAACAGCGGCGTCGTCAGCGTCGCCTGCTGCTGGATCTGCGCTTTGAGATCGCCGGTGCCGTACGCGTCCTGCTGCACGTTCACCGTCGCCGAGAGATCGCTGGCGAGGAAGTGCGCGAGCGCCGGCCCGAACACCAAGCGCGCTTCGCCCCGCGGCGTGAGCACCTGCGCTTGCGGGTCGTCGTACTCGCCGAGCAGGTAGGACACCGTGATCGGCACCGCGCGGAAGCGCGGGAAGAGCGGATCGTGCGGATGGATCGCGAGCTCCGGCTCGCGCTGGACGTTGCTCGGCGTCGTCGTGTCGTAGCGGTCGTACGTGAGATCCCAGTCGTACGAACGGCCGGTGTAGTGCGTGAGCGTCGAGTAGTGCAGCGTCGAGGCGCCGGGGTAGCCGACGTTCCGGCTGGTCGTGTACGAGACCGTCAGGTCGTTCGAGGCCCTCGTTCCGAACGCGCGGTGATCGGTGATCCCGTAGTCGACCGTCGACGCCTGCGAGCCGGTCGAGGAACGGTGGAACGAGTAGTTCTGATGCGAGCTTCCGGTCTCGTTGCCGTGCGCGATCGCCGCGGTGAGATCGTACTGCGGCGGGAGCGAGACCAGCGGCCCGTAGTTCCCGGTGTAGTTCAGGCCGACTTGCGCTCGCAGCGAGCGCGAGAAGATCTCCTGATCCTGGAACGTCATGTTGTTGCTGTTGCTGCCGTCGACTTTGTTCTTCATCCGGAAGTAGCTCAGATCGGTCTGACGGCGGCCGTCCTTGCGCCGCAGCGTGCCGACGTAACCCAAGCCGAGCCCGATCCGTGTGTACTCCTCGACGCGGTAGTAGCCGTAGTAGTAGTCGCTCGGCGAGAACCCGATCCGCGCCTTGATGTAGAATCCTTCTTGCTGCGAGTAGCCGACGATCGGGATGAAACCGGGCTGGCGGCGCGAGCCGAGCTCGTCGTGGCGCAGCGAGATCACGGCGATCGGCAGATAGAAGATCGCCAGCGCGCCGAGGAACAGCACCGCGGAGCGCGCGACCGCTTTGTCGCCGGGATAGACGTCGAGCGTCTTCGATTCCAAGTGATAGCCGCCGCGCGGGTTCTCGCAGGTGGTGAGGTTCGCGTGCTCGACGTGCGTGACGCCGTTGCGGTCGGTCACCATCGACGCGCCCGCGAAGTGCAGCTTTCCCTGCTCGACGCCTTGCGTCGACTCGCCGCGGCCGCGGAGCAGCGTCGCCTTTTGCGTGTGCTCGTCGAACCGCACCGAATCGGCGAACAGCACGGTGTCGCCGGAACGGTTCTTCACGAACGTGTTCCCGGTGATGTCGATGTAGCGCTGGCCGTCGTAGTGCGCGTGGTCGCCGCCCAGGACGCCGTCCTGGTAGAAGATGTTGACGTGCCCGTCGAGGTCGAACGGCTGCCCGGGTTTGTTCGTCCCGCTCAGCTTGTCGCCGAGGATCGCGTACGTGTTCGGCTCCAGGATGTCGCCTGGCGCCGGCGAGGGCGAGGGCGAGGGCGTGGCGTTGACGATCGGGCCGCTGGTCGCCGACGGCGCCGGGATCGGGCTGCTCGAGGGCGGCGCGGTCTGCGGCGTGATGATGACCGGCGCCGGCGAACCGCTCGGCACCGGCGTTGCGGTGGGGAGCGGCGGCGGCGTCACCGCGCCCGGCGAAGGCGAAGGAACCGGCGGGACGAGGATCTGCGGCCCGAGCGGCGCGACCGGCGTCCCCACGTACGGCGACGGAAACGGCGAAGGCGATGCGGTCGCGGTCGCAGCAGGCGCCGGCGAAGCGGAAACCGCTGGCGCCGGTGACGGCGACGCGGCCTGCGCGACTTGCGCGGCGTGCGCAAGCGCGGCTTGTTCGGCCTGCGTCGCTTGCGCACCGCAGCCTTGCTGCAGCAGCGAGAGCGCGTGCGCCGTGTCGTCGTCGAGCGACTCCGCCGGCGCGGGGATCGAGCACAGCGCGAACGAGAGCGCGACGAAGGTCACGCCCACGCGCCGGAGCAGCGTCCTCATCGGTTCTCGCGCCAGCAGAGGATCGCGCCGGCAGTGGCGGTGATGATGTTCGGGAGCCACGCGGCGAGGTACGGGTCGAGCGCGCCGTTCTTTCCGAACGCACCGGCGAGCGCGACCATCGCATAGTAGCCGAACAAGCCGACGATCGAGAGGACGATCCCGAGCGTGCGCCCGCGCTTACCGAACCGCGTCGCGAGCGGGACGGCGAGAATCACCGCGATGAAGGCGGCGAACGGGTAGGCGTACTTCGTTCCGAGCGTCAGCTCGCGAACGGCGAGGTCGGTCCCGCCCTGTCCGGTCTGCTTGCGGAACTTGATGTCTTGCCGGAGCCTTTGCGTGTCCATCGTGTACGTATCGTTGAACGCGCTGCTTAAGAAATTCTGGCCGTTGTCGCCCATCGGCAAAGATATTCGCACGTCGTCGGCGCTGACGGTCACCGCGGTCGGCAAACCGTCGGCGTTGATCCGCGACTGCACCGCGTGGTGCAGCACGATCTCCGTCCCTTCGATCCGCGCGGTCTTCGCGGTGAGGATCTGGGGGAAGTTCGTCGTTCGCGCCGGCTGCCAGATTTGCACGTTCTGCATCGTCTTGCCGTCCGCTCCGACGGACTGGATATAAAACATGTTCCCGGTCACAGGATCGTTGCGGAAGATGTTCGGCTCGATCGGCAGCGTCTGCGAGCGGTAGAGGATCTGGTAGAAGCTGCGCGTCGAGAGGTCGGTCGCGACCGGTGCGATGTTCTCGTTGATCAGAAACGAGGCGATCGCGACCGCCGCGCCGGCCAGGAGCGGGAGCCGGATGATCCGCAAGAACGACACGCCCGAGGTGCGCATCGCGTTGATCTCGTTGTCCGCCGCGAGCCGTCCGAAGCCGAGCAGCGTGCCGAACAGACAAGCGAACGGGAACGCGAGCGGCGTCGCCTGCGGGATGCGGAAGACGAGGAACCGCAGCACCAGGAAGATCGGCGCGTGCTTGTTGACGAGATAGTCGGCCGCGAGCACGAAGATGTTCGCGAACCAGAACAGGAAGAACGCTGCCAGCGCGAACGCGAACGGCCCCGCGACTTCCCTTAGGACGTAGGAGTCGAGGATGCGAAGGCGCGGCAGCCATGGGGGTGCGGCGCGCGCGAACGTGGGAGTGCCCACGTTCGGGAAGGCAGCCATTCCCTAACGGATGCCGGCGACGACGCGGTCGACGTAAGCGCGCGTCTCGGCGTACGGCGGAACGCCGTGTGCGGCGTCGACGGCGCCCGGCCCGGCGTTGTACGCGGCGACCGCGAGGCGAACGTTTCCTTTGTAGCGGCGGACCAGATCGTGCAGGTAGCGCGTTCCGCCGTCGACGTTCTGGTACGGGTCGAACGGGTTCGCGACGCGGTACATCGCGGCGGTCCCCGGCATGAGCTGCATCAGCCCTTGCGCGCCGACGCGCGAGACCGCGCTCGGGTCGCCGTGCGACTCCGCGTCGATCACCGAGGCGACGAGCTTCGGGTCGACCGAGTTCGCGGTCGAGTAGGTCCGCACGATCGCGTCGAGCCGGGCACGGTCCATCGAGTGCACGCCGCCCGGCAGAAAGCCGCCGCCGCTGCAGCCTGCGAGGCCGGCGAAGACGGAGGCAACGAGAATCACGAGGGCGCGCGAGGACACGTCACTTACAGTTTCGGCAATTCCGGTACCCGGCCCCCTCCGGCGCATCGACGGCACGAAGGCTGAACGAATCGCGGCGGCCGCCCGTCGCGCCGGGCTCAGCCGTTCCGGTCGATCCCCGGCAGCCCGGCCGCGCACAGCCGCAGCGTCCCGTGACCGGCCTCGACGACCGCCCGCCAGAAGCGGCACAAGCCCGCGAGCTGCGCGTCGCTCGTCTGCATCCGCTTCTCGCCCGGGGTCAGGCCCACGATCACCACGTCGGTTCCGCTCAGGTCCGGCAGCGCACCGCTCGCCCGCAGCGAGCGCAGCGCCGGCTCGGTCGAGCCCGCCGGATCCGACCGGTAGCGGAAGAGGTTGAGCGCCCGCGTTTGCTGCCATCCGTTGAAGATCGCTACCACCACGTGCTGCGAGGCGGCTGGAGCGGTGCGAAAGTCTTGCCCGGCCGCGGCGAGCGCGCCGAGCGGATCGGAGCCGCCGCTCGCCTTCCCGATCTCCGGCAGCTTGTCGACCGCCGCGGCCGTCTTCACCACGAAGCCGCGCATGTCGGAGCGGTAGCGCAGCGGGTTGATCGCGTTCTGCCCGGTTTGCGTCGGAACCGCGCCGGCGAAGACCGGCAGCTCGGTCAGCGAGTCCGCGGTGATCGGCCTGAGCGTGACCGTGGAACTCTCGCCGGCACACCCCGCGACGGCCCCGGCCATCGCCCGATACGCGGGCCACCGCCCGGCCGGGATCGTGTCGCCGGCCGCGACCAGCAGCTCGACCTGCGACCCCGCGGACAGCTCCTGACCCAACCACGGGCTGGCGCAGCGCCGCGCACCACCGTTCGGCTCGGCCGCTGAAGCGCTCTGCGCGCCCGAGCTGCACCCGGCAAGGAAGGCGATCGCGCAGAAGATGAGCCCCAGGAGGACCCAGAAGACGACTTCCGATAGCGCCCAAGCCGCGAAGACGGCCGGACCGACCCACCACGCTGCCGGCCTTTCGATCGCCGCCGCCGACTCCTCGAACTCTTGCATCGCCGTACTCTAGTGGACGGCGCCGTTCCGCGCGGAGGCCGACGCGTCGCTGCCGGCGGGACCGTCGTAGCTGACCGACGATGCGGCGGCGGCGGCGCGCGCTTCGGCGATGCGGCCTTCGTCGTCGTCGGCGAAGCGGAACGCGCGTTCGGATGCGGAGAGCTCTTGACGCGTCGCTTCGAGGTGCGCTTCGTCGGCGCGGAGCGCGCCGCGCAGCCGGTTCAGCCGCCAGCGGACGCGCAGCGCTTCGACCGACTCGCGGTAGTAGCCCGACGTGAACGCGATGACGATCCCGATGAACGCCAGCGTCGTGAGCGCGAGCGCCTGCACCGTCGGGTTCACCGCCGACGCGGAGCCGTCGGTCGAAGCGGTCGCGTACCCGAACCGCAGCGCGTAGCCGACCGCGAGAAACGCCGCGACGGCGATCCCCGCGAACAGCAAGAAAATCCAGTCCAGCACGGCGTGCGGCTGCGGCTTGCGATGGCGCCGCAACAGCTCACCGAGCAGCAGTCCCAGCAAGAACCCGCCGACGGCGAACGCGCACGTCAGCGCCACCAGCTCGACCGCCGTGGCAAAGAAGAAGACGAGGCTCATCATCCGAGCCGGAAACCATTCGAGCACGACCGAGACGATCGCCAGCAGCGCGATCACTTCGAGCATCCAGCCGCGGTCGTACGCGGGGATCGAGTCGTACCGGGACTGCGCGACGCGAATCTGCGCTTCACCCGCGGCACACCGCCGCTCGAGCTCCTCGATCCGCAAGCGCGCGTGATGCGCCTTGTCGAGCATCGCGGAATGATCGTCGTTCCGGAACACGCGCTGTTGATACGTAGGGGACGCCATCGAAGCACCTCCGCCCCGACCTACCGCCGGGACGGCACCGTTGTTGCGCCCGCCTCCCAACTCCGCTGACATGAGAGGGAATGGCAACAAGGAGCCCGCTTAGCCGCTACTACCGCGCCGGAAC
This sequence comes from Candidatus Elarobacter sp., assembly GCA_035939295.1. Classification (GTDB taxonomy): domain Bacteria; phylum Vulcanimicrobiota; class Vulcanimicrobiia; order Vulcanimicrobiales; family Vulcanimicrobiaceae; genus Vulcanimicrobium. The sequence goes on from DASZGA010000054.1 coordinate 10,853, forward strand.
TACAAAAAAATTCGCCGCACTATGTGCGGCGAATCGACTCGGCTTGCTCCGCAGTTTCGCGGCGAACCATTCTGGGCGCGGCTTCGCGGGCGCGCCTTCTGGAGGACGGAAGTCCCTATTATCGTTGAGTCGTTTAGCCTACTGATCCGGCTTCATCGGCCCTGCGGGCAACGCGCGGCTTTGATTCGCGGGGAGCGCGCGAGACTGATTCGCCGGCAAAGCCCGGCTTTGGTTCTCGATCGAACGCGCCGGGACGAGGCCGTTTCCACCTGGGACGGCGCACCCCGCGGGCGCGATTCCCGCGGCGGCGACGAGCCCGGCAACGATGCAAGAACGCAGTGAAATACGCTGCATAAACACGGTGGTTCCTCGCTATGCGAGCAAGAAGGCGAGTGGCGAATGAGGCCCGGCTTTGGGGGAAGCCGCGAGCGTGTGACGATGGTAATGCGGACGGACATCCCGTCGCTAGCGAGGCAAATGTCCCGATTTGGTCCCGGCGGCGAGGGCGCGAAGGTGCGCGCCGCCAATTCGTCCTTTCGACCGGCCTTTGGGGAGGCCCGAATTCGTTGAGCATTCGCTCAGACAATCGTTCGTTTCTCGAAACGACGGCATCGAGCCGTTACGATGACGCGCGCGCGGCGCTGGCCGCGGGCGAGTTGGAACGCTGCGTCGACCTGTGCGAAGACGCCGCGCTGCGGACGCGCGACGCCGACTACGTTCGCACCCTCGCGCTCCATACCGAGTCCCTGCGCCGGCTCGACCGCCCGTCCGACGCGGTCGCGCTGATCCGCGCGGCGGCCCCAACCGGCAGAAGCCGCGCGCACGAAGAGCTGCAGTCGATCCTCGGCCGCTCGCTCGTTGACCTGGGCGAGCTCGATGCCGCGGAAGACGTCTTGCTGCGGGCGCTCGAGGAAGCGCGCAGCCCGTCGGGCCGCGAGCTCAACGCGCTCGCGCTCGCAGTGATCCCTTACAATCAGCGCCGCTTCGAGGACGTCGCGCCGCTGCTTGCGCTCGTCGAGCCGCGTGACACGTACCGCTACGTCCGCCGCCTCGCGCTGCAAGGGTGGATGGCGATCCACTGCGAGGACTTCGACACCGTCGACCGCGAGTTCGACGAAGCGCTGCGGGTCCTGGCGCGCTTGCCGCGCGACGTTGGTCTAGAAGCGAACCTGCTGTGCGTCGCCGGCGCGTACGCGCTCGAGCGGCTCGATCTCGAGCGCTGGCACCGTTTGCACCGCCAAGCGGAAGCGCTCGGACGTCTCCCGGTCGCGCTGCGTTTCGAACGCTTCTATTTGAGCTGGACGAGCTCGATCGCCGCCGAGATCGAAGGCCATCCCGACCTCGCGCTCCGCAACGCGCACGATCTCACCGATCCGCAATACCCGCCGGCGATCCGGCTGCTCGGGCTGTGCCGGCGCGCGTCGATCCTGATCCGCTACGACGAGCGTTTCAGCTACCGCGATCTCGTCGACGCGATCGAGGAGCGGTATCAGTCGCTCGACCTGCGCAACATGCGGATCCCGCAGCACTCACAGGAGATGCACGTCTTCAACGCGTGCGCGGAAGCGTTCGCGCTCGCCGGGAACCACGCGAAGGCGGCGGCGGTGATGGACGATCTGTCGTCGTGCACGATCCCGGAAACGCCCTGGAAGACAAATCGCATCGTCGCAGCTCAGCGCTCGTACGTGCTCGGGCTGATCGCGGACGCGCGCGGCGAGCCGCTGATCGCGCGCCGCCACTACATCGAGTCGCTGCACGCGCACCGTAGCGTAGGATTTCATCTCGAAGGGATCATCATCGCGCACCGGCTGGTCGAGATGAGCGGCGACGCGGAGCTGGTCGCCTACATCCAGACCTTCCTGCCGCGTTTGGGGCGCGAGTCGTGGGTGCGCCGCCGCTTCGCCAAAATCGTCACGACGCAGGAAGACCTCGCAGACACGCACCTCTCCCGCGCCGAGCGCGAAGTCCTGGAGCTGCTCCTGGCCGGCACGTCCACCCGGGAGATCGCGCTTCGCCGCGGCCGCTCCGAAAAAACCGTCCGCAATACGATCTCGTCCCTCTTGAAGACCTTCGGCGTCAAGAACCGCCACGAGCTCGTCGTCGAACGCATGCGCCGCTAAACGGCGCCGGTCAGTCGTCGTCCGGCGGGACGTTCGAAGGCGGCATCGCGATGAAGTCGGCGGCCGCGAGCGCGGTCGTGACCGGGACATATCGCTGCGGCGGTTTCGTGAAGTCGAAACAGTCGCTCAAGTCGTCGGCCCGCGCATCGGTCGTGCCCAGCGACGGCAGTCCCAACGCACCTTCGGCGAACTTCAGAATACTGCCGAACTCGTGTTGCTCGTGCGAGACGTAACCGTGCTTCGCGTAAGGAGAGATGACGATCATCGGCACGCGAATGCCGAGTCCCATCGCGTCGAGCTGCGGCGGGCGGACGTGATCGTACCAGCCACCCCAGTCGTCCCAGACGACGACGACCACGGTGTCGTTCCAGTACGGGCTGCGCCCGACCGCGTTGACGACGGTCGCGACCCATTGCGGGCCTAGGTCCGTTGTCGCGCCCTGCTTGCGCCCGCCGATCCCGTACGTCTCGTGATCGGAGCTGCGAAAGTCCGGCGTAACCCAGCTCATCGACGGCAGCGAACCCGACGCGATATCGGTGAGCACCTGCGTCTGCGGCGTCACGACGTTCGCGCTCCAGTCCGGTCCATACCGAATGTGGTGAATGGCATCGAACGCCGACCAGATCGACCCGAGATCGCTCGCAACCGGCGCGTACGAACGCCACGAAACGCGATTCTCGTCCATGACGTCCGCCAGCGTCCGGTAGTCGAAGCACGGAAAAACTTTCGCGCCGTCGGCACGCCCGCCGGGGCCGATCTCGCGCACCGTCACGCCTTTCGGTGAGTCGCAGCCCCACCAGAAGACGTTCTCCGCAGTCCTGTTGGGGTTGTCGATCGCCCGCCCCGCGGTGCCGGCGATGAGGTATTGATGCGCCGGAAAGCTGGGCCCGCCGACGGATGCGAACATGCGATCCGCGAGCGTGAACTCGCGCGCGAGCTCCCAGTACGGCTTCGTCTCGCTCTGCGGCACGTACGCGTACGGAAAATCGCCGTTGGGCTGCTTCGGCAGCGTGCCGATCGTATCGAACCCGTTCATCCGGCCGCCGTTGTACGAATTCAAGAACGTCTGCCGCGCGTGGTCGACGTCGACCGGAACGTTGAGGCTCGTCGGATGCAACGCGACGGCCGAGCCGTTGTGGCGGCGTCCCGAGCGAACCGTGTCGGCACCTGGGAACCCGTTGAAGAGATTATCGAAGCTGCGGTTCTCCTGGATAATGAGCACCACGTGCTTGATCAGATCGCGAGGCGGCGCCGCCGACGCATCGCGCCCGCACGCGAGCACCAGCACGGCAACAGCAAGGGCGACGAGACCGCGTGGAACCATGAAGCCCACCTTCCTCCGAGTAGACCAGTCGGTTCATCGTTCCCCGATTCAACGGCGGCAATGCTCCGGAGCGAACAACCGTCGGGAACGACATCGTCCACCGCAGACGACTTCGGGTGCGCCGAGACCACTGCCATCATGCTGGCACAACGCCCTGAGACGATCGCGCCATCATGCGATGTATAACAAAATCTCTACTGGCGTTCCTTCTAGGTGCGGCGATCTCATCGAGAGATCCGACCGTTCCACGACAAGCGAGCGATAGCGAGCACGACGAGAGCGGCGCGAAATTCGCTGTCGACGTGGCAGCACGTTTCAACGAGATGCTTCTTGCCAACGTCGATGCGATCGATACGGGTCTGACGGCAATACTCGCGGGCACCGTGGCGGTAGTCGTTTTTACCATCGACAAGCTTCGCGAGCTGCAAGAGCCCGAGACGTGGATAGCGCTCGGCCTTTTGGCCGGTGCGACCATCGCCTGCATTCTCGGCTATTCCATCGGGGTACCTTGGCGCGGTTTCGGAAATCGAGACGGCATCCGGCCATCGCTTTTCATCCCGGACTTTGCCCGTCACGCCTCCAGCGCGACGACGACGGCCGCAAGACAGCTTACGAAGGCGGGCGAGATCAACTTAACCGTGCGTCTCTGGAAGCGCATGCTGGCCGTCGTGGCCCTTACCTTTCTCATTGCCGGTGTTACGTTGGTGGCGCTCGCGCGTTTCAACGGCAAGGTGATATAGTATGGACATGCGTAATGAGCGAGCCGACGAAGGATGGGTGATCCCGGAGTCGCTGAAGCAGCTCGGAGTCGACCTCGAACAGGAATACGGAATCAAGCCTTTGCGTGAGGGCGAGGAGCGCCCCGATGGCTATTACACCCCGAACCACTACACGTCACATGGACTCCGGTCCGCTCGGAACGACAAGCCAAAGAAGGTCGCCGGCTGAGCGTTGTCGCCCGAGTCCCGCATAGAAATGGCCGCCCGTGTGGGCGGCTTTTCTATATACGTCGGGCCAGGGTCAGCCCCGGATCGAACGCATGTTCGTCATGCTATCCACGTCAATCCGTGCATAAATTGAACGCCGCTCCCATTGCCGTGTGGTGATACGTGGGATATAGTGGATTGAGATGGAGCGTTGTGGGACGCGGTGGTGATCCCGTTGTCGGATCGTCCGCTGTTCACCGGGTCGGTCGAGCATAGCCTTGATGACAAGGGCCGGCTCGTCGTGCCCTCGCGTTTCCGCGAGCGCCTCGGCGCCGGCTTCTTCCTGACGATCGCCGAGCCGGACGGCTGCCTCGCCCTCTATCCCGCCGTCGCGTGGAACGACGTGGTCGCCAAGCTCGACGCCGCGCCCAACAAGGACGGCCGCTTCCGCGCCTTCGTCCGCCACCTATTCGCGCATACGGAGGAAGTCAGCTGCGATGCGCAGGGCCGCGTCATCGTCCCGGCCGCGCTTCGGGGCTGGGCCGGGATCGAGAAGGACGTCGTCTCGATCGGCACGATGCTGCGGGTCGAGGTGTGGGCGAAGGACCGCTATGCGAACCACGTCCACGACCGCGGCGAGCTCCCCGACTTCACGTCGGAGCTGGGGCTGTTTTGATTGTCCTCGCACATCCCCGTCCTGGCGGGGCCGACCATCGAAGCGCTGGCGCTCCGCCCCGGCGGCACCTACGTCGACGCGACGTTCGGGGCGGGCGGCCACTCCTCGCTGATCCTGGAGCACATCGGTGCGGCGGGCCGGCTGATCGCGTTCGATGCGGACCCCTCGGCGGGCGCGCACGCGATCGCCGACCCGCGCTTCACGCTGGTGCATGCGAACTTTCGCGAGCTGGCGGAGCGGCTGGATGCGCTGGGGATCGCTTCGGTCGACGGTGTCCTGTTCGACTTGGGGGTGAGCTCGATGCAGCTCGATGAAGGCGAGCGCGGCTTCTCGTTCCGTGCCGCCGCCCCGCTCGACATGCGGATGGACCCGACGCGCGGCGAGTCCGCCGCGGACTTCCTCGCGACGCACGACGAGCGCGAGATCGCGGACGTGATCTACGAGTTCGGCGAAGAGAAGAAGTCGCGCCGCATCGCGCGCTCGATCGTCGCGCTGCGCGAAGCCGGTACCCCGGTCCGCGACACCGCCGACCTCGCCAACGTCGTCGCGCGCGCCGTGCGCGCGCCGGGACACACCCGCATCCATCCCGCGACGCGCACGTTCCAAGCGCTGCGCATCCACGTCAACGACGAGCTCGGCGCGCTGCGCGCCGGACTCGGCGCCGCGCTCGCCAGGACGGCGCCCGGCGGACGGATCGCCGTCATCAGCTTCCACTCGCTCGAGGACCGCATCGTGAAGCACACCTTCCGCGAGGACGAGCGCGTGCGCGCGCTCACGCGCAAACCCATCGTCGCCGGCGAGGACGAGCTGGCGACGAACCCCCGCGCGCGCAGCGCGAAGCTGCGCGTCGCCGAGCGCCTCGAGGTGGCGCAATGATCGCGCAGCGCGCTCCGCGCTACGAGGAGCCGCAGCGCACCGCACCCGAGCTGCGCCGCATCGATCGCGTTCGTCATGCGACGAAGCGCCGCACGCGGCGCACGCGCCGGCGGATGCACCGCCCCGTCCTCGCCGTCGTCACGCTCGCGATCGCGGTTCTCGTTCCGCTGCTCGCGTACGTGGCGCTCACCGCCAGCCTCACCTCGCTGAACTACGCGCTCTCGCGCGCCGAGCACGACCGCACCGCGCTGGTCGAAGAGACGCAACGCCTCGACGAGCGCCTCGCGCGGCTCCAGTCGCCCGAACGGCTAGCGGCGCTCGCCGCAAAGCTCAAGCTGCACGACCCGCACGTCTACGCGGTCGTGCGCGTCCCCGAACCGAAACCGCCGCAGCCGAAACCGACCGGACTGGCGTTCCTCGGTTCGTGGTTTAACGGGACGAGATAAATGGCGGCGCGTGCGTTTGCGCGCGTCGCACCCGTACGAGCGAAGATTTCGCTCGTCGCGGTCGTCGCGCTCGCGATGCTTCTGGCAGTGCGGCTCGGCGACGTGCAGATTCGGCAAGGGCCGACGCTCGCGCATCGCGCGCTCCGCCAGCACGACGCTACGGTGCAGTCGTTCGCGAAGCGCGGCGCGATCCTCGACCGCGAAGGGAACGTGCTGGTTCGCTCGCTCCCGTCGGAGTCGATCTACGCGGTACCGGCCGAGGTCACCGATCCGCACGGCGTCGCGCTGAAGCTCGCGCCGCTGCTGCGCAAGCCGCCGGCGGCGCTCGAGTCGGCGCTGCGCGAGAAGCTCGAGTTCATCTGGCTCGCGCGCAAGGTTCCGCACGACGTCGCGGAGCGCGTTCGCGGACTCGGGATCGCGGGCATCGAAGCGAAAGGCGAAGAGACCGGCCGCCGCTTCGTCGCCTCGGGCAGGCTCGCTTCCACCGTCGTCGGCTTCACCGGAACCGACGAGAACGGGCTCGACGGCTTGGAGTACTCGTTCGACAAGCTGCTCGGCGGCAAGCCCGGGCTGATGCGTGTCGAGGCCGACCAGTTCGGCCGCGCGATACCGTTCGGCGTGACCGACGTCGTCGAGCGCGCCGTCGCCGGAAAGACGATCGTCACCACGCTCGATCCGTACTTGCAGTTCGAAGCGGAACGGCTGCTGCGCGCGAGCGTGAAGAAGTGGAGCGCGCGCAGCGCGACCGCGATCGTGATGGACCCGTGGACGGGCGAGCTGCTCGCCGTCGCCAACGTTCCCGATTTCGATCCCGCGCATTGGGCCGGGACCTCGTCGGATGCGTGGCGCGACCGCGCGATCAGCGACGCATACGAACCAGGGTCGACGTTCAAGCTGATCACTGCCGCCGCCGCAATCGACAGCGGAAAGTTCGACACGTCGACGCGCTTCCCGGCGCGCGACGCACTCGAGGTCGGTGGCCGTGTGATCCACAACGCCGAGGACGGAATGATGGCGGCCGGCCGCGGCAGCGAGTCGATCGAAGAGATCATCGCGTACTCGCACAACGTCGGCGCCGCCGAGGTCGGCCTCGCAACGGGGAAGACGGCGATGTACCGCACGATCCGGAAATTCGGGTTCGGCGATCCGACGCAGGTCGAGCTGCCCGGCGAGAATCCCGGGATCGTCACCAAGCCGGAAGACTTCAGCGGTTCCTCGCTCGCGACGATCTCGTTCGGTCACGGGATCTCGACCACGCCGCTCGCGCTGATCCGCGCGTACGCCGCGATCGCGAACGGCGGGATGCTGCTGCGCCCGCGGATCGTCGGCGCGATCGAAGACACCGACGGCAAACTGGTCTACCGCTACGGGACCGAGGTCGAGCGCCGCGCGATCAAGCCGTCGACGGCGGCGACGCTCCAGCGGTTCCTGCGCACTGTCGTCCTGCGCGGCACCGGCAACCCGACCGCGCAAATCTCCGGCTACACGACTGCCGGCAAGACCGGGACGGCGCAAGTCGTCGAGAACGGCCGCTATCTCCCGGGCGCGTACGTCGCCTCGTTCGTCGGGATGATCCCGGCCGAGCACCCGAGGTACGTGATTTTGGTAAAGGTCGAACGCCCGCACGGCTCGATCTACGGCTCGCAAGTCGCGGCGCCGGTCTTCGCCGATCTGGCGCGCGCGGCGATGCTGCACGCCGGGATCATGCCGGCCGCCGGTCCGGCGCCGAAAACGCCTGCCGCGACCGCGCCGGCAGCGCGGCACGGGCGCTTGGTCCGCAGCGGCCGCGCCGCGAAGGAACCACGTTGATGCGAGAGACTGCCCGCCTCGTGGCGACGCTCGAGGGCGCGCGCGTCGCCGGCTCGCTCCCGCCGTCGGTCGACGCGATCGCCAGCGACTCGCGCGCGGTTCGGCCGGGGACGCTTTTCGTCGCGCTGCGCGGCGAGCGCGTCGACGGCCACGACTTCGTCGCCGACGCGATCGCGCGCGGCGCTTCCGCAGTGGTCGTCGAGCGCAATGTCACCCTGAGCCTGCCGAAGGGTGATCGCAAGCCGGCGAACGTCCCCGTTATCACGGTCCCCGACACGCGCATCGCGGCGTCCGCGCTCGCCGACGCGTTCCACGACCGTCCGTCGCAAGAGCTGATCGTGATCGGCGTGACCGGAACGAACGGCAAGACGACGACGACGCACCTGGTGCGCGACGTTCTCGAAACCGCCGGGATCCCGTGCGGCGTGATCGGCACGCTGGGCGGCGAGTTTCGCGAGCACCGCTGGCCGCTCTCGAACACGACGCCGCTCGCGGTCGAGCTGCACGGTCTGCTCGCAGCGCAGCGCGCCGCCGGCGCGAAGGCCGTCGCGATGGAAGTCTCCTCGCACGCGCTCGCGCTGCACCGCGTCGACCACGTCCGCTTCCGCGCCGCCGCGCTGACGAACATCACCCGCGATCACCTCGACTTCCACGGCACGCTCGAGCGCTACGCCGCGGCGAAGCGCCGGCTGTTCGATCTGGCGGAAGGCGCCGCGATCAACGTCGACGATCCCTGGGGCGAGAAGTTCGAGCGCGAGCTGACGGCCCGCGGCGCGCGCACGATCGCGTACTCGATCGACGGCGACAGAGGTCACGCCGGCCTGCGCGCTACGGACGTGCAATTGACGGGGGACGGCTCGACGTTCCGGCTCGGCGACGTGGAATTCGCGATCAACTTGCCGGGGCGGTTCAACGTGCGCAACGCGCTCGCCGCGATGGGCCTTGCGCTGCTGCTGGACATTCCGATCGAAGACGTGCGCCGCGGGCTGGCGGCGACGCGCGCGGTGCCGGGCCGGATGGAGCAGTTCGGCGCGTTCGGGATCAACGCGATCGTCGACTACGCGCACACGCCGGACGCGCTCGAGAACGTCTTGCGCGCGGCGCGCGAGACGACGAAGCGCGAGCTGATCGTCGTGTTCGGTTGCGGCGGCGACCGCGATCCCGGTAAGCGCGTGCAGATGGGCGAGATCGCCGCGCGGCTGGCCGACCGCGTGATCGTCACCTCGGACAACCCGCGCAGCGAAGACCCCGCCGCGATCGCGCAGGACATCGCGAACGGCTACGACCGCACCGACATCGAGCTCGACCGCCGCCGCGCGATCCGGCGCGCGATCGACGAAGCGTCGGCGGGCGACACCGTCGTCGTCGCAGGCAAAGGCCACGAGACGTACCAGATCGTCGGCGAGGAAACCCGCCCCTTCGACGACCGCGACGAAGTCCGCATCGCCTTCGCCAAACGCGCCGCCTCGGTACGACGATGACGTTTCCCACGCCGGCGGGGATCGACGCAACGAAAGCGCAGGTGATCGAACCTGACGCCCTGCCGACGCATCTGCTGATCCAAACCGACACGCGCTCGATCACGCGCGGCGCGACGTTTCTCGCGCTGCGCGGCGAACGGTTCGACGGGCACGCGTACGTCGAAGAAGCGTTCGCGCGCGGCGCCGTCTGCGCGATCGTCGAGGACGCTGCCGTCGTGCCGCCGGGGAAAGCCGCGCTGGTGGTGCCGAGCACGCTGCAGGCGTATCTCGATCTCGGCGGCCTGGCGCGCTCGCGCGTCCGCGGCGTGGTCGTCGCGATAACCGGGAGCACCGGGAAGACGACGACCAAGCAGTTCTTGCACGCGCTGCTGCGCGGAACCGGGATCCCGGTCACCGCGACGCCGGAAAACGAGAACAACGAGGTCGGCGTCGCCAAGTTCCTATGCGGTTTGGAAGAGGGCGACGAGCGCGTCGCGATCGTCGAGATGGGCGCCCGCAAGTACCGCGACCTCGACGTGCTGGTCGCCGCGGCGCGTCCCGACGTCGGCGTGCTGACCAACGTCGGCGAAGCGCACCTGGAGATCATGGGATCGCGCGAACGGATCGCCGAGACGAAGTGGGCGGTGCCGTCCGGCGCACGGCGCGCGGTGCTGAACCTCGACGACGCGGTCTCGCGCGAGCGCGGGTCGACGCTCCCGACGCCGCCGATGTGGTACGGGATCGACGAGGAGCGGCCGCCGCACGGTCAGCGCGCGGTGATCGTCGAGCCGGAAGCGGTGTGGACGGTCGCCGAGGACAGCGTGACCGAGACGCACCGCATCGCGATCAACTTCCCCGGCGACCATAACCGCCGCAACCTCTCCGGCGCGTTCGCCGCCGCGCTGCTGTGCGGCGCGCGGGCCGACGCGCTCGCCGAAGCGGTCGGCGGCCTCGCGCTCCCGCACGGGCGGTACGAAGTCGTCGAGCTGGCGAACGACGTGCGCTTGGTGTTCGACGCGTACAATGCCTCGCTCTCGGGGACGCTCGCGACGCTGGCAACCTTCGGCCGCGAGGAAGCGGAGCGACGGATCGCGGTGCTCGGCAGCATGGCCGAGCTCGGCGACGACGCGCCGGCGATGCACGAGAAGATCGGCGAGATCGCCGCGACGCGCGCCGACGTGATCCTCGCCGGTGGCAGGTTCGGCGGCGACACCGCGCGCGGCGTCGAAGCGAAGGGCGGCGTCGTGGTGCGCTACGAATCGAACGAAGCCGCGATCGAATGGCTGCGCGCGAACGTCCGCCGCGGCGACGCGATCCTGCTCAAAGGCTCGCGGATGTACAGGATGGAGCAGATCGCCGAAGCGCTCGGCGCCGAGGTCTTCGCATGATCCCCGTCGCGATTCGCGAGAGCGGCGTTCCGGAAGGCCTCGTTGCGATTCCGGTGCGAACGCGGTTGATCGCGCCGAACGACGATCTTGCCGCCGTTGTCGGCGAGGCAGTGCACGGAATCGCGCGCCCGGGCGACGTGGTGGTGATCGCCGAGACGGCGGTCGCGATCGCGCAGTCGCGCTTCATTGCCGCCGAGTCGATCCGCCCCTCGCGGTTGGCGCTGCTGATCTCGCGCCGCGCCGATCCGCTCGCGACGATCAGCCAGCCCGAGTCGCTGCAGCTCGTGATCGATCAGGTCGGCGCGCGCAAGGTCGTGTGGGCGACGATCGCCGGTTTGCTTGCACGGCTGCGCGGAAAGCGCGGCGTCTTCTACGAGATCTTGGGCGAAGCGATCGCCGCGATCGACGGCTACACCGGGACACTTCCGCCGTACGAGCGCGCGATCGTCCTCGGCCCCGCGGAACCCGATCGCGTTTCCACCGAGCTCGCGAGCGCGCTCGGCATGCACGTCGCGATCGTCGACGCGAACGACCTGCGCCGCGCGAAGACGCTCGGCGCGTCGCCGCATGTCGACCGCGAGGCGGTCGAGCGCGCGCTCGTCGGGAACCCGCACGGCAACGGCGACGAGCAGACCCCGATCGTCGTCCTCGCCTGGCGCGGCGACGGCCGACACCCGCTGGTGCTCGCGTGAGCGACGTCGGTTTCTTCCACGGCTGGCCCGTGTGGCTCATCGTGGTGCTCTCATGGGTCGGTGATTTGCCACACGGACTAAACTGGCTGGTCGCCGGACTCGTTATCGCCGGAATCCCGGCGTTCGTCCTCACGGCGCTGCTCGGCCGCCCGCTGATCGACGCGCTTCGCCGCGCCGCAGCGCGCCAAACCGCGTACGAGGACGCACCGCAGACGCATCAGGCGAAGACGGGAACGCCGACGATGGGCGGCCTGCTGTTCGCGATCGCGCCGCTCGTCGCGCTGCTGCTCTCGCCGACGCGGACGACGCTCGCGCTCGCGGTGCTGGTGTTCGCGTGCATGGCGATCGGCGCGATCGATGACGTGGCGAAGATTCGCAAGGCGAAGAACAAAGGGCTGCGCGCGATTCCGAAGTTCGCGCTGACCGCCGTCGCCGCGATCTTGTTCCTCTCCGTCGCCGGGCCGCAGCCGATGGTGTTCGCCGGGATCGGCGAGGTGCCGCCGTGGTTGTGGTACGGCCTCTCCGTCTGCGTCGTGCTGGCGACGACGCACGCGCTCAACCTCACCGACGGCCTCGACGGCCTCGCCGCCGGCGCCGTCGTCCCGCCTCTCTTCGTGCTCGCGTGCGCGTCGCGCTTCGCGAACAACGCGTTCGGCGTTGCCGCGTTCACCGCGGCGACGGCCGGCAGCGCGCTCGGCTTCCTGCTCTACAACCGGCATCCCGCGAAGCTGTTCATGGGCGACACCGGCTCGCTCGCGCTCGGCGGCGCGTTAGCGGGAATCGCGATCTTGACGGGTACGCAACTGTACCTTCTCCTCATCGGCGGCGTCTTTGCAGCCGAAACCTTGAGTGTCATCATACAAGTGGCGTCGTTCAAGACCACGCGGCGCCGCGTCTTCCGGATGAGCCCGCTGCACCATCACTTCGAACTTGGAGGCTGGCCGGAAACCGTGGTCACGACGCGCTTCTGGCTCGCGTCGCTCATCCTCTCCGTTGCGGGCTTTGCCCTGATTTCGCGCACGACATCATGATTGAATCCACGAGCGGTCGCTTCGACCGCACCGACCACGCCCTCGTCATCGGCCTCGGCCGCAGCGGACGCGCGAGCGTCGAGGTCCTGAGCTCGCG
>DASZGA010000055.1:0-6119 GCA_035939295.1 Candidatus Elarobacter sp.
CCGGACGGCAGCACGCTGATCTTCGGCAGCCGCAAACAGTCGCAGCTCTATCAGCTCAACTTGTCCACCGGCGAGCTGGCGAATTTCGGCGCGCCGCTCAACGACGCGCCGGAGTGCGTGCTGGTCGTCAGTCTGTAACCGCAACAGCAAGTCTTCACGAGGAGGAAATCCCATTCGAAGTGGCATGGAAGTCACGTGAGCTGGCGCGTCGGGATCGACATCGGCGGGACGTTTACCGACCTCGTTGCGCTGGCGGACGACGGGCGGTTGATTCGGCACAAGGTGTCGTCGACGCCGCGCGCGCCCGAAGAAGGCCTCCTCGACGCGCTTCGAGCGCTGCTGGAAGAGGTCTCCGCCGGGGAGATCGCGCTGGTTGCGCATGCGAGCACGATCGCGACGAACGCGCTGCTCGGGCAGGTGCATCTGGAGCTGCCGCGGGTGGCGTTCATCACGACCGAAGGGTTCCGCGACGTGCTCGAGATCGGGCGGCAGAACCGCAGCGCGATCTACGATTTGAACGTCACCCGGCCGAAGCCGCTGGCGCGGCGCGAGGACCGGCTCGTCGTGCGCGAGCGGCGGACGCATGACGGCGGCGTTTTGCGTGCGCTCGACGCCGACAGCGTCGGCGCGGCGGTGGCGGCGATCGGCGAGCGCGGGATCAAAGCCGTCGCGGTGGGTTTGCTGCACGCCGACGTGGCCGGTTCGCACGAGCGTGAGATCGCCGAGGCGCTGAAGGCCGCCGTGCCGGACGTCGAGGTTTCGTTGTCGTCGGAGATCGATCCGCAGTACCGCGAGTACGAGCGTTTTTCCACGACGGTCGTGAACGCCGCGCTGGCGCCGATCGTCTACGCCTATCTCGAGCGCGTCGCGCGCGGCGTGCGCGCCGCGGGAGTCCAGGCGCCGATCTTCGTGATGCGGTCCGACGGCGGGATGGCGGCGTTGAAGAGCGCGTCGCGGCGGCCGGCGACGCTGATCGAGAGCGGGCCGGCGAGCGGCGTGATCGGCGCCGCGTACGTCGGGCGTGCGCTCGGGCTCGACAACGTGCTCTCGTTCGACATGGGCGGCACGACGGCGAAAGCGGGCACGATCTTCCGCGGTGTTCCGGAGATCAGCGCGTCGTTCGAAGCGGCCGGCGCGACGCACAGCGGACGCTCCGTCAAAGGCAGCGGCTATCCCGTGCGGTTTCCCTTCGTCGATCTTGCCGAAGTCAGCGCGGGCGGCGGGACGATCGCATGGGTCGATGCGGCGGGAACGCTGCGCGTCGGGCCGGTTTCGGCGGGAGCCGATCCTGGGCCGGCGTGCTACGGCAGCGGCGACAAACCGACGGTCACCGATGCGAACGTCGTGCTGCGCCGCTTAAACCCGCGCGCGCTGCTCGACGGCGCGTTTCCGATCGACGCCGAACGTTCGCGCGCCGCCGTCGAGTCGGTTGCGGCGCCGGTCGCCGGCGACGTCGAGCGCGCGGCGGCCGGGATCGTTGCGCTGGTCGACGCCGAGATGGCGAAAGTGTTGCGGATCGTCTCGGTCGAGCGCGGGTACGACCCCCGCGACTTCACGCTGCTTGCGTTCGGCGGCGGCGGCCCGCTGCACGCGTGCGCCGTTGCTGCCGACATCGGCGTCGGCCGCGTCGTCGTGCCGCCGATGCCCGGCGTTTTTTCCGCGTACGGCTTGCTTGCCGCGGACGTTCGGGTCACCGCGGTGCGTTCGATCGTCGCGCCTGCGGACGACCGGACGTGGACGAGGACGCGCAAGCTCTTCGATGCGCTTGTGCGTGAAGGCGACGCCGCGCTCGGCGAGCAGGGCGTCGCGAAAGCGGACCGCAGCTTCGTTCGGGAACTGGACCTGCGGTACGTCGGGCAGTCGACCGAGCTCGTCGTCACCGCGCCGAAGTCGCTCGACGAGGCCGTCGAAGCGTTCCATCGGCGGCACGAGCAGCGCTACGGCTTTGCGGCGCGCCAAGACCCCGTCGAGATCGTCACCGCGCGCGTTGTCGGAATCGGGACGACGCCGAAGCCGCGCTTGATCGCCGCCGCTGCGCCGGCGAAACGCGCGCCCGAACAGCGCGCGCTACGCGAACGCCGCGCCGTCTTCGACGGAACCGCGTTCGTCGAGACGCCGGTCTACGCGCGCACCTTGCTGCGTCCGGGAGACGCGTTCGACGGGCCGGCCGTCATCGAGCAGTACGACGCCACGACCTATGTTGCGCCGCGCTGGAGCGCGCGCGTCGACCCGTTCGGCAACCTCGTCGTGGAGCAGCCCCGATGATCTCCGATCTCGACCCGATCACCGCGGAGCTCGTCGCCTCGGCGCTCGTCTACGCGAGCGAAGAGATGGGGATTGCGGTGCGTGACGCCGCGTACTCGCCGAACATCAAGGAACGGCTGGACCACTCGTGCGCGCTGTTCGACGCAAAAGGACGGCTCGTCGCGCAGGCCGAGCACATCCCCGTCCACCTCGGGTCGCTGCCGTGGGGTCTGCGGCGTTCGCTCGCGTGGCTAGAGGAGCGCGGCCGGCCCCTCGCGCGCGGCGAGATGGTCGTCGTCAACGACCCGTATCTTTCCGGGACGCACCTCAACGACGTCACGGTGATCCGCGCGATTTTCCACCGCGACCGGCTGATCGGGTACGCCGCGAACAAGGCGCACCACACCGACGTCGGCGGCGCCGTCCCCGGCTCGATGCCGCCCGATGCGCGCGATCTGTTCGCGGAAGGGGCCGTCTACACGCCGACCGTGCTCGTTCGCGACGACCGCGTCGTCGACGAGACCGTCGAGCTGCTGCGCGCGAACTCGCGCACCCCCGAAGCGCGCGCCGGCGACCTGCGCGCGCAGATCGCCGGGAACAACGTCGGCGAGCGGCGTTTTCTCGAGCTGGTCGAGCGCTACGGAATCGAGACGGTCGAAGCTGCGCTCGACAAGGCCCTGAGCGACGGCGAACGGCGCACACGCGCCGCGCTGAGCGCACTTCCCGACGGCGTCGTCTCGCACGAGGACGTCATGGAAGACGAGCGCGGCGAGCCGTCGATCGTCCTGCGCGTGCGGCTCGAGAAGCGCGGCGACGCGCTGTTCGTCGACTACACCGGGACGGCGCCGCAGCGCGCGATGCCGCTGAACGCGGTCTACGGCGTCACGCTCTCCGGCGTGTACTATGCCGTGCGCGCCGTAACCGACCCGCGGATCCCGATGAACGACGGCTCGTTCGCGCCGATCACCGTTCATGTTCCCGAAGGAACGTTGCTGAACCCGCGCCGGCCGGCGCCGGTGAGCGCGGGGAACGTCGAGACGTCGATGCGCAACGCCGACCTCGTACTGGGCGCGCTCGCGAAGCTCGCGCCGGGCCGCGTCCCGGCGCAAAGCGGCGGCTCGATGAACAACGTGATGATCGGCGGCCTCGACGGCGCCGGAACGTCGTGGGCGTTCTACGAGACGAACGGCTGCGGGATGGGCGCGCGACCGCACGCCGACGGAATCGACGGGATCCACGTCCACATGACCAACACGCTGAACACTCCGATCGAAGCGATCGAACGCCAGATGCCGATGCTGATCACCGCGTACGAGTTCGCCGAGTCGAGCGCCGGCGACGGCGAGCTGCGCGGCGGATCCGGCCTCGTGCGCGGCTTCATGCTGCGCGCCGGAACCGCGACCGCATCGCTGCTGGCGGAGCGGCACGCGGTGCGCCCGCACGGAACCGAAGGCGGGAAAGACGGCGCGACCGGCGCGCACTTCTTCGTCAAAGCCGGCGCGGTGACCGAGTTGCCGGCGAAGACGTCGGTCACGATGGAGCCGGGCGACGCGATCATCGTCCGCACCGCCGGCGGCGGCGGCTACGGCGATCCGTCGAAGCGCGACCCGTCCGCACGGGCGCGCGACGCCGCCGACGGCATCGCGAGCGCAGAATGAAGCCGCAACGAAGGCTCTTGACTTGGTCCTGAAACCATAGTAGAGTGGCCCCGGCGGCAATTCTTAAATCCTTAAGAGATAGCGGAGGGGCGGGTTGGGCACACCGGTCTGGCGGGCGGCCGTACGTTTGGTCGGCCTCTTCGCGATCATCACCGGGTCGGCGGTCTCGCCCGTGTCGGCGCAGGCGGTCGCGACCTCGAACGCCCTCGCGATCCCGACGGTGCAATCGGCTCCGCCGCTGGAACCGTCCGCCGATCTCGCGGGCTGGAAAGACGCCGCGATGGTCGCGCTGCCGTGGGACGTGCAGCACCAGAAAGCGTCCTCGGAAGAGTCCGTCGCGCGCGTCGCGACCGACGGCACGAACATCTACGTGCGCTTCGACGTCAAGCAGCGCGAAGGGCTGCTCGCGCAGCAGCACACCAACGACGTCGGCGACGGAACCGACGACGAAGTCTGGATCGACCTCTGGCCGAACGGAAGCAGCGGCTTCTACTACCAGTTCGCCGCCACGTCGAACGGCACGCACTATCAGTACTCGTCGGAAAACACCGCGTACTCGCCGACCTGGACGTCGTTCGGCGCCGCGTACGCGGGCGGCTTCACCGTGACGATGAAGATCCCGATCCGGGTCATGCGCGGCAGCGGCGGCGGCGGTTGGAAGGTGCAGTTCGTGCGGATCGTCCGCTCGACCGGCGAGCGCCAGATCTGGAGCTACGGCGCCGCGCAGACGAACGGCGACGACGTGAATTACGCCGGCACGCTGAGCGGGATGACGCCGGCGGTGGCGTCGCGCGCGAAACCGCGCGTCGCGCTCTACGGGCTGAGCGCGTTCGGTTCGGACCGCTCCGGCCTGACCACCTCGCGGCTCGGCGGCGACTTCTCGGTCCCCGTCACCGCGACGTCGTCGGTGTACGGCACGATCCATCCCGATTTCTCGAACGTCGAGATCGATCAGCAGACGATCTCACCGACGGCGTACCAGCGCTCGTTCAGCGAGGTGCGGCCGTTCTTCACCCAAGGCGCGAACTTCTACGACAACTTCAATTGCGACGCGTGTCCGTTCGTCGCGCAGCTCTACACGCCGTCCATCCCGACGCCGCGCGACGGCTACGCGTTCGAGGGAAAGCAGGGCCGCTTCTCGTTCGCCGGATTCGACGCGGTCGGGACCGGCCGCAACGACGGCGCGGCCGCGCTCGCGTACCGCACGCCCGACAACCATTGGGCGCTGACGGCGCAGACGGTGGCCGCGAACCAGCCCGGGCTCACCGACCACGTCGACACCACCGGGATCTCGTACAACGACAACAAGCACGTCAACGCGTATTTCGACTTCGGCACCGACCACGGCACGAACGTCGTCGACGGCGCGCAGGCGCAGCGCTACGACGTCGGGACGTACCTGTACAGCAACACCTTCGGGTTCGCGCTCTCGGCGCGGAAGGTCGGACGCTACTACGAACCGGTCGACGGGTTCGTGCAGCACGCAGACATCGCGGGCTACGCCGTCTACGTGAACAAGCTGTGGCTCTTCGACAAGAAGTCGTGGCTGAACAGCATCCAGTTCGGCACCTTCGACGACCGCTATCACGGCCGTACCGGCGGGCTGAACCAGAGCGACACGAACATCTTGATCGACGTCCTCACGCAGAACCGCATCGACATCAACGCGAGCCTTGGTGCGAGCTACCTCCGGCTCGACAGCGGCGTCTTCACGCCGATCTCGCAGAACGGGGTCGGCGTCACCTGGCACAGCGGGACCGCGAACAACGTGGGGAGCAACGGTTCTCACGGCTCCTCGTCGACGCCGACGTCGGTGGTCTTCAACACCGGCCGCTTCGGCCCGGGACGCGTCGACTCGTGGGTGCGCAGCTCGACGATGCGCGCCGGCCCGCGCGGGACGCTCTCGGTCGAAGCCGACGACACGCGCGGCTACGAAGACGACGGGACGACCAACGTGCAGTGGCTGGAGCGGCTCGGCTACAGCTACGCGACCGGAACGAACTCGTCGCTGGCGGTCGGCATCCGCCGGATCATCGGAACGCCGCCGATCGTCGACATCCGCTCGCGGCCGTCGTTCACCAGCGCGTGGAACCTCTCGTTCGCGTTCCACCGCCGCACCCCGCACGACGAGCTCTATTTCGCGTACGGCGACGCGAGCCAGCTCTCGACGCTCCCGCAGTTCGTGGTGAAGTTCATCCACTACTTCGGCGCCGAGAA
>DASZGA010000056.1:0-10953 GCA_035939295.1 Candidatus Elarobacter sp.
TCGCGGCGGCCGCGATCGGTGGGCACGGGCGCTCGTCGCATTGGTAGTCGTGCAGCTCGGTGTACGCGTCGGCCAGCCCCGCGTAGCCCAGCGCGCTGCGCGGCTCGCGCTTCACCACCTCGTTGAAGTAGCCGATGCTGCGCCTGATCCCGGCCACGGTTCGCAAGTTCCAGTAGTAGCGGCCCATCGCGTACGCGCGCGACGTGTCGGCGTCGACCGCGAGCGTTCGCTGGACCGGCGCCGGCATCGCGCCGCCGAGCCCGGCAAGGCCGAGGACGACGGCTGCCGCCGCCGCGATCCGGCGCCACACGGGCGCGCCGGCGCGCGACGTCGTCAGCCCGGGGGACGAGTGCGCCGCCTCGAGCGTGACCGGCGCGACGAAGCGGTATCCGCGACGCGCGGCGGTCTCGATCGCCTCCTCGACCCCATGCGCGCGCAAGACGCGGCGCAGGACGTAGACGTTTTGTGTGAGGTTCGCTTCTTCGACGAAGCCGTCCGGCCAAACGCGCTGCATCAGCTCGTCCTTCGTGACGACCGTTCCCGCGCGCTGAACCAGCGCGAGCAGCGTTTCGACGACCCTCGGGCCGAGCGCGAGCGGTTCGTCGTCGACGGAGAGCAGCAGCCGCCGTTCGTCGAGACGGAAAGCCCCGAAACGGTAGAGGTTCTCCTCGTGGTCGAGCTGCTGCTCCATGTTTTGATGCTTTTTTGAGGACGCGGAACCGCCGCGGCGGCTGAAATCGGGTGGTGAACTTCGCGACCTTCCGACCCGCAGCCCTCGCCCTCGTCACCGCGGTCTTCCTCTCGCAAGCCGCCGCGGAGGTGAGCGCACAGCCGTCTCATGCCGCGCCGGTCTCCTCACCGGCGCCGGGTACGCCGCGGAGCGCCGGAGCCAACGAGCTCGACGGCGTCTGGGCGAGCGAACGACGATTCGGCCCAACGATCGCGGGCGGCGACGTCATCCTCGAGCGGCATGGCCGCACGTGGGCCGCCGCCGTAGTTCGGCCGCAACGCAGCGGTTTCGCGGACGCGTCCTCGATGCTTCACGTGAACGGCGTCGCCGGACCGTTCGCTACGCTGCGTTTCGTATTCCACGGCGGCGTGGGGGAGTTGCGCGTCCGCGAGCCTGTCGACGGTGTGATCGCACAGTGGGTGCAGCCGAAGACCGCCGACGGCCGGCCGCGATACGCTTCGCCGGTCAGGCTGCGTAGCGTCGCGGCGGGCCGGCTGCGCGGGGAGATCCGGCCGCTCATCCACTTCGAGCACCTGTTCTTGGTCGTGCGCACCGCGGACGGTGGCGCGACACAAGCATTCCTCCGCAACCCCGAGCACAACCTCGGCGCCTACATCGGCCTGCGAACCGTGAGCAGCAGCGGCGACTTGGTTCGGCTAACGCGCCCCGGCAAACGCGACTTGACCGGCCGCTACGACGCGCGGCGGAAGACCCTCACGCTTCCGCTGCAGATCGG
Source organism: Candidatus Elarobacter sp. (assembly GCA_035939295.1). Lineage (GTDB taxonomy): Bacteria > Vulcanimicrobiota > Vulcanimicrobiia > Vulcanimicrobiales > Vulcanimicrobiaceae > Vulcanimicrobium. Next base: position 1,467 of record DASZGA010000056.1, read on the forward strand.
CGATGCGACGGAGACGTTTGTTTTCGCGCGGGCCACGCCGTCCGACGCGTCTGCGTTCTACGCACTCCCGAACGGTGCCGCGCACTATACGTATCGCGTGCCGAGTCGGGACGGGGACGGTTGGGCGACGGGGTCGCTCGCCGGCGCGGGGATCGACACGCGGAGGGTCGTCGCGGTGATGGACGAGATCGTGCGCGGTGGGACGCCGTCACTGCGAGCGCCGTACGTGCAAAGCGTTTCAATCGCGCGGCACGGGAAGCTCGTCCTCGACGACTACTTCTACGGGTTCGATCCGGACCGGCCGCACGACGTGCGCTCCGCCGGAAAGAGCATCGCCACGCTGCTCGTCGGGCGCGCGATCGAGGACGACGCGTCGCTGTCGCCGCAAACCGCGGTATATCAGTTGTTCCCCGAGTACGCGCCGTTTGCGAACGACGATCCGCGCAAAGCGTCGATCACGCTGGAGCACCTGATGACGATGTCGGCGGGGTACGCGTGCGACGACAACGGTGAGAAATGGGCCGGCGAGGACGCGATGCAGTCGCAGACCGCGCAGCCGGACTGGTTCAAATGGACGCTGGACCTGCCGATGGCATTCGATCCCGGAACCAAGGCGTACTACTGCAGCCCCGAGATCAACCTGCTCGGCGCGATCGTGCAGAAGACGACGCGCACGTGGCTCCCGGACTACTTCGCATCGCGCTTCGCCGCACCGATGCAGTTCGGCCGCTACGCGATGTGGCTCACCGAGCCGCCGGCCGACACCGCGTACATGGCCGGCGGCGACTATTTCCGCCCGCGCGATTTCCTCAAGTTCGGACAGCTCTTCCTCGACCGCGGCCGCTGGCACGGCACGCAGATCATCGACCCGCACTGGCTCGCGGAGTTGGTGAAACCTCGAACCGCGATCGGCGGCGAGATCGGAAGCTACGGCTACGCCTGGCACGTCATCGACGTCAAGGCCGGCAAACGCACGTATCGCGCGTTCAACGCCGGCGGAAACGGTGGGCAGCTCATGACCGTCATCCCGGAGCTCGATCTCGCGATCATGATCACCGCCGGCAACTACGGGCAGTACCCGGTATGGTCGAACTTCATCGAGCACACGATCCCGGCGCTGGCTGCCGCTGCGGTGGTGCCAACGAGCTGACGCGCGTCGAGACGGTTAGGTAGGCGAACAGGCGCCATGCGTGCGGGCGCTCAATACCCGACTACGTGCAGTATGTGTACACGATGTATCGGGTCGGCAAGACGGTGCCGCCGAAGCGTCAGATCCTCAAGGACATCTCGCTCAGCTTCCTCCCCGGCGCGAAGATCGGGATTCTCGGGCTGAACGGCGCCGGCAAATCGACGGTGCTGCGGATCATGGCCGGCGTCGACTCGGACATCGACGGCGAAGCGATACCGATGCCGAACATCACGATCGGCTTCTTGGAGCAAGAGCCGAAGCTCGATCCTGAGCGGACGGTGCGCGAGACCGTCGAGGAGGCGCTAAGCGGGCTCACCGCAGCGCGCAAGCGGCTCGACGAGATCTACGCCGCGTACGGCGATGCGGACGCGGATTTCGACAAGCTTGCGGAGGAGCAGGCGAAGCTCGAGGCCGAGCTGTTCGCGCAAGGTGGAGACGACGTCGAGCAGCAGCTCGAGATCGCCGCCGACGCGCTTCGGCTTCCGCCGTGGGACGCGAAGATCGGCCCGCTCTCCGGCGGCGAGAAACGCCGCGTCGCGCTGTGCCGCTTGCTGCTCTCGAAGCCCGACATGCTGCTGCTCGACGAGCCGACGAACCACCTCGACGCGGAGAGCGTCGAGTGGCTCGAGCAATTTCTGCAGCGCTTCCCCGGCACCGTCGTCGCGGTGACGCACGACCGCTACTTCCTCGACAATGCCGCCGAATGGATCCTGGAGCTGGACCGCGGCCGCGGGATCCCGTGGAAGGGCAACTACAGTTCCTGGCTCGATCAGAAACAGGAGCGTTTGGCGCAAGAAGAAGCGGCGGAATCGGCGCGGCAGAAGGCGCTCAAGCGCGAGCTCGAGTGGGTGCGCGCCGGCGCGAAGGCCCGGCAGTCGAAGAGCAAGAGCCGCATCGCGCGCTTCGAAGAGCTCTCGAGCTACGAGCACCAGCGCCGCAACGAGACGCAAGAGATCTTCATCCCGGTCGCCGAGCGCTTGGGCGATCAGGTGATCGAGTTCTCCGGCGTGCGCAAGGCGTACGGCGACCGCCTGTTGATGGAAGACGTGAACTTCCGCATCCCGGCCGGTGCGATCGTCGGGATCATCGGGCCGAACGGCGCCGGCAAATCGACGCTCTTCCGCATGATCTCCGGCAAGGAACAGCCCGACGCGGGAACGATCGCGATCGGCCCGACGGTGAAGCTCGCGGTCGTCGACCAGTCGCGCGAGTCGCTCGAAGACGACAAGTCGGTCTTCGACGACGTCGCCGGCGGACGCGACCTCTTGCAAGTCGGGCGGTTCGAGATGCCGTCGCGCGCGTACCTCGGCCGCTTCAACTTCAAGGGCGCCGACCAGCAGAAGAAGGTCGGCACGCTCTCGGGCGGCGAGCGCGGCCGGCTGCACCTCGCGAAAACGCTGATGGCGGGCGCGAACGTGCTGTTGCTCGACGAGCCGTCGAACGACCTCGACGTCGAGACGTTGCGCGCGCTCGAGGACGGACTGAGCGAGTTCGCCGGCACGGTAATGGTGATCAGCCACGACCGCTGGTTCCTCGACCGCATCGCCACCCACATCATCGCCTTCGAAGGCGACTCGCGCGTCTATTTCTTCGAAGGCAACTACCAGGAGTACGAAGCGAACAAGAAAGCGCGGCTTGGCGAGGAGGCGGCCAAGCCCCACCGCCTGCGCTACCGTCCGCTCACGCTGCCGTAGAACACGCGCTGCAACCACCGCCCCTCTGACCTGAATCGAGGGCGGCATGGCAAAACCGCTGCAAGGAACCGTCGCACTCGTTACCGGCGCCAGCTCGGGGATCGGCGAAGCGACCGCGTTGGCACTCGCCGAACAGGGCGCGAACGTCGCGATCGCCGCGCGCCGGCTCGACCGGCTTGAGGCGCTCGCGGAACGCATCAAGCGGGCCGGCTCCGAGGTGCTGGTCCTCGAGACCGACGTCACCAAAGAAGATCAAGCGCGTCAGATGGTCGAGAAGACGGTCGCGCGATTTGCGCGGCTCGACACGCTGATCAACAACGCGGGCGTGATGCTGCTCGGCCCGGTTACCGGCGCCGACGTGCACGAGTGGGTGCGGATGCTCGAGCTCAACGTCGAAGGCTTGATGTACTGCACCAACGCGGCGTTGCCGCATCTGCTCGACGCCGCGCAGCAAGGACCGCGCCGCGTCGCCGATCTGGTGAACATCAGCTCGGTCGCGGGGCGCGCGGCGCGATCCGGCGCCGCCGGCTACAACGCGACCAAGTTCGCGGTCAACGCGTTCAGCGAAGCGATGCGGCAAGAGCTCACGAAGAAGTACGTGCGCGTCTCGCTGGTCGAGCCCGGGATGGTCGCGACCGAGCTCGCCGGCCATAACCGCCCGGAGATCCTGGAGCAGATTCGCGCCGGTTTCCAGATCGACGAGCCGCTGCAGGCGCAAGACATCGCCGACGCGATCGTCTACGTGGTGACGCGCGAGCGGCACGTTGCGATCAACGAGGTGCTGATCCGCCCGACGCTGCAGGAGCGCTGAGGGCGGGGGAACCGGCGCACCGCCGAGATAATCGAACTCGTCCATGGCGACGGGGCAATTCGGCATCTTCTCGCTCGGCGACGCCTCGCACGGGTTCTTCGAGTTCGCGCTGCGCGAGGGCGCCGACCAGGCGGCGCTCGTCACCGCGATCGCGTCCCTGCGGCCGCCGCACACGACCGTCGGCGGGGTGAACCTGGTCGTCGGCTTCCGCCCCGAACAGTGGCGCGCCCTCGCAGCCGCCGATATCCCGGCGAACGTCACCGGTTTCCAGGCGGCTTTGCGCGGCCCCGACGGCTTCACGATGCCGGCGACCCAGGCTGACGTGTTCGTGTGGATCGCCGCCGCCGCGTACGACATCGTCTTCGATCTGGGCCATACGGCAATCGCCACGGCGGCGCCGTTCGCGTCGCTCGTGCGCGAGGCGACGGGCTGGTCGTACAAGCACAGCCGCGATCTCACCGGGTTCGAGGACGGCACCGAGAACCCGACGCTCTACGAAGCTGCCGAGGTCGCGCTGATCGCCGAAGGCGAGCCGGGCGCGGGCGGCAGCGTGCTGCTGTTTCAGAAGTGGGTTCACCACAGCGAAAAGTGGTACGCGCTTCCGGAGCCCGCGCAAGAGCGCGTCATCGGCCGCACCAAGCCGGACAGCGTCGAGTTCGAAGGCGCGGCGATGCCGCCCGATTCGCACGTGTCGCGCACGAAGTTCGTCGAAGACGGCCGCGAGCTGCCGATCTTCCGGCGCAACGTGCCGTACGGCGCCGTCACCGATCACGGCACGCTGTTCATCGGGTTCAGCAAGGAACAGCGCCGTTTGCACCGCATGCTCGAACAGATGGCCGGCGCCGACGGCGGCCCGCGCGACGCGCTGACGCGCTACACGACGCCGCTCACCGGCGCTTACTATTTCGTCCCGGCGCTCGACGCGCTGGGGCGGTTCGCGACGCCCGAGGAGGACTGAACGATGCAGACCGCCGCCACGAATCGCGTCTACCGGCTCGCCGCGCGGCCCGTCGGGATGGCGAAGCGCAGCGACTGGGATTTTCTCAGCGAACCGGTTCCGGCGCCTGAGGACGGGCATGTCCTCGTCGAGGTGCAGTACCTCTCGCTCGATCCCGCGATGCGCGGCTGGATGAACGAAGGGCGCTCGTACGTTCCGCCGGTGGGAATCGGCGAAGTGATGCGCGCCTTCGGCGCCGGGCGCGTCATCGAAAGCCGGCATCCGGATTTCGCGCCCGGCGATCACGTCACCGGCGCGCTCGGGATGCAAGAGTACGCGACGCTCCATGGCAAGCACGTGACGAAAGTCGATCCGAACGAAGCGCCGCTCACTGCGCACGTCAGCGCGCTCGGCATGACCGGGATGACGGCGTACTTCGGACTGCTCGACGTCGGCAAACCAGAACCGGGCCAGACGGTCGTCGTCTCCGGCGCGGCGGGCGCGGTCGGAACGGTGGTCGGGCAGATCGCGAAGATCAAGGGCTGCCGCGTGGTCGGGATCGCGGGCGGCGCGGAGAAGTGCCGTTACATCGTCGACGAGCTCGGCTTCGACGCCGCGGTCGACTACAAGAGCGAGAAGGTCGCGAAAGCGCTGCGCGAGCACTGCCCGAACGGGATCGACGTCTACTTCGACAACGTCGGCGGCGAGATTCTCGACGCGTGCCTGGTGAATCTGGCCCGTCGCGCACGGGTCGTGATCTGCGGAGCGATCTCGCAGTACAACAACACCACGCCCGTGCAAGGTCCGAAGAACTACATGATGCTGCTGGTCACGCGCTCGCGGATGGAAGGGTTCGTGATCTTCGACTACGCACCGCGCTACGCCGAAGCCGCGCGCGAGCTCACCCGCTGGGTGAAGGAAGGGAAGCTGATCTCGCGCGAGGACGTCGTCGGCGGGTTCGAGTCGTTCCCCGAGACGCTGCTGCGGTTGTTCAGCGGCGAGAACGTCGGCAAGCTGATCCTGAAAGTCCGCGACGATGCATGACGGCCGGCTCGCCGGCAAGACGGTACTGATCAGCGGGGGCGCGAGCGGGATCGGCCTCGCGACCGCGCAGCGCGCGCTCGCGAACGGCGCGCACGTCGCGATCGGCGACATCGACGCGGCCGCCGGCGAGCGCGCCGCGCGCGAGACGCCGGGACTGCACTTCGTGCGGCTCGACGTGACGAGCGACGCCAGCTGGGCGAACGCGGTCGACGACGTGCGGACGCGCTTTCGCGCGATCGACGGCGTCGTCAACAGCGCCGGGATCTTTCTGATCGGCGACATCGAGAACATCACCGACGAGGCGTGGCATCGTACCCACGCGGTGAACCTCGACGGCGTGTTCTACGGCTGCCGGCACGCCGTTCGGGCGATGAAAGACCGCGGCGGCTCGATCGTCAACATGTCGTCGGTCAGCGGGATCGTCGGCGGCCACAACGTCATCGCGTACAATTCCTCAAAGGGTGCGGTACGGATGCTGACCAAGTCGGTCGCGCTTCACTGCGCGCGGAAGAACTACGGAATCCGCTGCAACTCGGTGCACCCGACGTTCGTCGACACGCCGATGTTCCGCGACACCGTCGAGCACGCGCGCGACCCCGAGCATATCCGCCGCGCGCTCCTCGCGCAAGTTCCGCTCGGACGTCCCGCCGAGCCGCGCGAGATCGCCGACCTGATCGTCTACCTGCTCTCCGACGAGTCCGCGTTCGTCACCGGCGCGGAGATGGTGATCGACGGCGGCCTGACGGCGCAGTAAGTCACGGCCGCGGTGGAACGGCGCGGCGCTAGAGCGTTGCGCCGACGGCGCGGCCGCCGGCTTAGAAGTCCGTGCTTGGGGCGTTCGCGCCTGCTGCCGTGGCCGCGGCTGCAGGTGCCGATGACGACGGTGCGGTGACGCGGTGACGCAATCCTAGGAACCGCGCGACGAAGGAATGCGAGGTCTCGTAGCGCACGGGCGGCGGGCTCGCGAGCGTATCGAAGTTGGGGTCCATCGCCTCGACGTACGCCGTGCGATGCGAACGGCTTCGCGATGTCGCCGCGACCGCGAACCGTGCAGCCTGGCGATGGTGCCTCGCAACGATGTCACCCTGAGCCTGTCGAAGGGTGATTCGCCGCGGCGACGGGGCCGTGCGCGCGAGCAAAGAGCCGATGTCGCTGCCGGCATGCGCACCGACCGACGCGACGAACGTCGCGCGCGTGCGCAGCACGTTGGCGACGTAGGCGCGCGTTTCGCGGTACGGCGGAATCCCGTGATACCGGTCGACCGCACCGGCGCCGGCGTTGTACGAGGCGAGCGCGAGCTGCATCCGCGTCTGCCGGTCGTGTCCCGCGAAACGGTTCAGCATGCGGCGCAGATAGCGTGCCGTGCCGTCCAAGTTCTCGTACGGCTCGAGCGCGTCGACTTGAAGTCCGGCGGCCGTTCCCGGCATCAACTGACCGTACCCGAGTGCACCCACCGGCGAGACCGCGCGCGAGCGCCATGCCGACTCCACCGTGACGAGCGCGGCGAGCAGCGACGGATCGATCTTGTAGTACGATGAGAGCAGCAGCAGACGCTCGGCCAGATCGCGCCGCACCGCGAGCGGGAGCCGCGCGTTCGCCGTTCCGAGCGCCGCGGCATACCGGGCGACGACATTGCCGCTTCCCGGCGCTACTCCGCCGCCCGGCTGCGCTGCGACCGGTTGCGCCGCAGCCGGCGCGGAAACGGCGAAAGGCGCCGCCGCCACGGCGAGCGCGGCGGCGAGAGAAATGCGCAAACGAAGACCGAGAAAAGAAGACATCGGCGCATTTGTCGTCGACCGCCCAGCCGCCCTATCTGAGCCCGCGCGCTACACCGTGAGCGTGGCCACGCGCGAGCAGTGACCGGCGCCACTCCGCCGGCGCCTGCGACGCCGCCAAGCAAGACGAAGGGCCTGCTCGCTCTTACCTCGCCGCGCGGGCGACGTAAGTAAATTTGCCGGAAACCCACTCGCACACGCTGCGGTCGCGCATCACGAACGACTCGCAGCCGTCGACGTCGGGATTGAAGTCGGCGTTGTAGGCTTTCGTCGCCGGCCAGTCGACGTTCGGATCCTGACGCGCCGCCGCGCGCGCTTTCGTGTACGAGAACTGTGTCGACTTCGCGATCGCGTTCAAAGCTTTGGCTAGGTCGTGCGCCTGGGCCACAGCGATCAGAGACTCTGCGCCCGGCGGCCGGTCCACCAGTACATCAGAAACACGAGGACGGGGAAGGCGATCACGCTGAGGATCGTTGCCACCGGCACGAACGAGTCTCCGGCGAGCTGGATCGGAAACTCCAGACCGGTCTTTGCGATGATGGCGGACTTCACCACGCCGAACAATCCTTCACCGACGATCAAACCGGACGCGAGCAAGATACCGAGCCGGATTGCCACGTCGCCGTTTCGGCCGCGCGCCACCCAGCTGTTGTACGCCTTTCCGGCAAAGGCACCGACGACGACCATGAACGTGACGCCCATCGGAAGATAGATGCCGAGCGCAACGGCGAGCGGCGGAAACTGACGACCCGACGTGCGCCGGAGTATCTCGTCGATTGCAACGATCCCAAGCCCGATGAGTGCGCCGATCCCGATCAGTTGCCAGTTCAGATTTCCGGCGATCACGCCGTTGGCGAGCGCGGAGATCAGCGTCGCCTGCGGCGCGTTCAGCGGTTGACCGGCGACGCCGTGGATGGGTGATCCCGCAAACCCGTACGCGTTGTTGAGGAGGGTGAGCACGGGCGGGATCACGATCGCACCGAAAATCACGCCGAAGACGAGTGCCAACTGCTGCCGCCATGGCGTCGCACCGACGAGCTGACCCGTCTTGAGGTCCTGGAGGTTGTCGTTTGAGATGGTGGCGATGTTGATGATCACGGCCGTGACGAACAACGCGTACGCCACCAGGGCTTTCGCGGCGTTCGGATCGCTGGGTCGCGCGACCGCGACGAGCAGCAGCGCCGCACCGAGCACGGTCAAGATGGCGAGCCCCGAGACCGGCGAGTTCGACGAACCGATCAGACCCGCCATGTAACCGCAGACCGCGGCGACCACGAGCCCCGCGACGACGACGTACACCAGCGCACCGGCGATGAGCGGAAACGCCTCGCCCGCCAGAGGCGTGCCGTTCAAGAACGCGACGAGCAGAATCAAGAGAGGAATCAGGCAGAGCGCGCTGACGAGCAGCACCGTGTTGAACGGAATGTCGCGTTCGGTGATGTCCAGCTGTCCTCCGCGGCCCTCGCGCCGCTCTCGGGACGCGGCCAGCGACGAGACGACGCCACCCACGACCGGCCCCGCAAGGCGGCCGAGTGACCACAACGCCGCAACTGCGATCGCGCCGGCGCCGATCAAGCGGACTTCGCTCCGAAAGACGACGACAACGAAAGCCGCTACGTTGCCGGTCACGCCGTGGTGCGCCGTCATGATCGGTACGAGGACAGCCCATGAGAGGATGATCCCCGCGAGCATCGCGATACCGACCGTCACGCCGACCAGATGCCCGACACCGATAAGTGCGAACTGCAAGCCGATGTCGACGCCGGTAGCAGACGCTCCGATGCGCGCGTAGCGGGTCACCTCGTCGAGGAGAACGCGCACGAAGACGAGCGCGGCATAGATGGCGCTGACGACGGAGCCCCAAATGACGACGCTGAGGCCGACCTTGTTCTCGGCGATCGCCGCTGCGCGCTCTTCGCTGGTCCCCGCGACGCCGGCGCCGACCTTCAACACCTCGGCGGCGGCGACGCCTTCCGGATACGGAAGGTCGCTGCCGGTTACCATCGCCCTGCGCAGCGGAACGCTGTACATGACGCC
>DASZGA010000057.1:0-12784 GCA_035939295.1 Candidatus Elarobacter sp.
GCAGAGATGCGCGGTCGCGCGCAAACGGCGGCCGCGTAACGTCGCGCGCCGCGGCTACGAGAGTTCCGGAAAGCCGATCGCGGCGAGCGCCGCGTAGGCGACGATTCCGACGGCGGTCGAGAGGTTGATGCTCCGCACGGCGCCGGGCCGCATCGGAATGCGGAGCGCGCGTTCGGGATGCGCGTCGATCAATGCCTGCGGCAGGCCGGCTGTTTCTTTTCCGAAGACCAACGCGTCGCCGCGGGTGAAGCGCGCCTGCGCATAGATCTTCGAAGCGCGCGTTGTGAGCAGCCACAGCCGGTCCGGCTCGAACGCGGCGAGGAACGCGTCGAGCGACGGATGGACGACGACGCCGAGTGCGTCCCAATAGTCGAGGCCGGCGCGCTTCAGCTCGCGGTCGTCGATCCGAAAGCCGAGCGGCTCGACGAGATGCAGTGCGCAGCCGGACGCTGCGCACAGCCGCGCCACGTTACCGGCATTCGGCGGAATCTGCGGTTCGACCAGCACGACGTGCAGCGGCGCGTCGCGCACCGCCTCGAGTGCGACGACGCGGTCCTGCGGCTGCGACGTCATCCGCGTTTCACCGTCGCGCTGCTCGCTTCAGCCGCGTACCGCGAGCTCCGCGTTGTTCGCCAGGGCGACGAGCTCCGCGGTGCGTGCGCGCGGTGCGACGAGGTACGCGACGCCACCGTGCGTGCGGAAGGCGAGGTCGAGCGCGGCGCGCGGGTAGCGTGTTGCGACCGACGGGTGCGCGGGGTCGTTCACGAGCACGTGGTCCGGCTCGACGCCGCGCACGACGACGAGATGTCCGTCGCTGTGCTCGAGCGGCGCGCCGGGGAGCTGGCCGGCGTTCCAGCCGATCGAGATCGCGACCGGCAACCCCGCCTCGACGAACGCCGCCGCATGGTCGATCCCGCGCAGGTACGCGACGACGCCGCGCAGCCCGCGCGCACCGGCGTACGCCGCGTTGAACGCCCAGTTTCCGGTGCCGCCGTACGATGCGTCGAACACGGCGCGCGCGACCGCTGGGACGTCGGCGTCGAGCCCGTGGTATTGCAGCAGCATCGCGAGCGAGGCCGCGGAACACCAGCCGCGCTCCTCGGGGTGCGCGGCGAGGTACTGCGCGAGCTTCGGAACCGCGAGCGCGCCGGTGCGCTCGCGCGGCGTGGCGCGCGCGTCGGGAGGCGGCGGGACGGCGACCGCAACGGCGTCGAGCTCGGCGGTGCTCGCGACGCCCAGCCCCGTCAGCGGAACCTCGCTGCGCACGACGTCGACTTCGATCCGGGTCCGCTCGTCGGCGCCGTCGAGCGAGCGCCGCTCCTCCGGCGACCAGCGCACGTAGAGCAGCGGCTCGGAGACGGACTCGTCGGCGCGGTGCGCGATCAGCGCGAGCCCGCCGTGCGGCGCGCCGGAGTTCCACGAGACGACGGCGCGCGTCGCGTGCGGCAGCCGGAACGTCGCGTTCGGCCCGGGCCGCTCGATCAGCCGAAGCACGTGCGCGAGAACATCAGATGCTCCACTCCCAGCAGTTCCAGTAGTTCGAGATGTACGAAGCGGACTTCCAGTTCTTCAGGTCGCTGTTGACCGCGTTGAACGAGTTCTGCCAGTAGAGATAGACGACCGGTACGAGCTCGTGGATCCGTTCCGCCTCGCGCTGGTAGAGCGCCTTGCGCTTCGCGCGGTCGAACGTCAGCAGCGCGTCGTGCGTCGTCTGCGTGAGAACGGGATCGTTCAGCCAGCTCGTGTTCGCGCCGCGCGGCGGGATGAACTTGCCGCTCCAGAGGCCTTCGTCATCGGGGTCGGGCGCGTTCGTCGCGATGGTGAACTCGCTGTCGAACTTGCCGGTGTAGATCGGCCCCTCGCGCGAGAACAGGAGGCTGGGCGGATAGTTCTTGATCTCCAGCGGGACGTTGATCCCCTTGAGCTGCTGCTGCATCTGCAGCTCGGCCTGCACGTTCGCCGGCTTCGAGGGCGTCGTCGAGACCGAGAACGCGAGTTGTATCCCGTTCTTCGCGCGCACGCCGTTCGCGCCCACCGTCCAGCCGGCGGCGTCGAGCAGCTTCTTCGCGGCCGCGGGATCGTACGGATAGCTTCCGATTCCCACCGGCGCGGCCCAGTGTCCCGGCAGCAGGCCGCTGACCGCGCGCACGTTGTAGCCGTGATAGATCGTCTTGTTCATCAGATCCCAGTCGACCGCCATCGCGATCGCTTTGCGCACGCGCACGTCGGCGAGATACGGCTTCGAGGTGTTGAACTCCAAGCGCCGGTAGTTCGCGACCAGCTGCTTGGCGACGTTGTAGCCGGTGACGGAGTCCAACTGCGGGATCTGCGCCTCCGGGATCGACTCGTACACGTCCACTTCGTGCGTCTTGAGCTGGTTGAAGAGCGTGTCGGCGTTCGGCACGATCTTGTAGGTGATCGCGTCCAGCCCCGGCTTGCCGCGCCAGTAGTTCGGGTTCGCGACGAACTCGAGCGAGGAGCCGTGGTTCCACTTCTTCAGGACGAACGGTCCGGACGAGATCGGCTGCGCGTTGAACGCCGCGTGGTTGATGTCGGGAAGCTTTTCCAGCACGTGCGCGGGAAGCGGCGGATACGCGGCGCCGCCGAACGCGAAGATCCCGAGCAGCCCGGAGTAGACTTGCTTCAGCTTGATCGTCGCGGTCAAGTTGTCCGGAGAGAGCGCCATCGAGGTGATGTCGTCCCAGCCGTTGTGCAGCTTGACGTTGTTCGCCGGGTTCATCGCCGCATGCCAGGTGAAAACGAGATCGCGCCCGTCGTACGGAGCGCCGTCTGACCACTTCATCCCTTTGCGAATGTGCAGCACGATCGTCTTGCCGTCGGCGCTGATCCCGCCGTTTTGCGGCGTCGGCACTTCGGTCGCCGCGGCCGGAACGAAGTCGCCGTTCGGGTCGTAGCGAAACAGCGGCTCGTAGATGAGGTTCGAGACCTGATCGGTCGCGTCGCTGTGCGCGAACATCTCGTTGAGACCGTCCGGCTCTTCGCCGGCGACGCCGATGATCAACCGGCCGGGATGCGTCCACGGGTGCCGCCCGCTGCTCGTGGTCGTTTGATCGGCTTTCGTGCACGCGCCCAGCAGGACGGCGCACACCGCGAACAGCGCGAGAGCTCTAGACATGCAGGACCTCGGTCTTTATCAGTGCGGGGGCGATCGCGTCGTAGAAGTCGTGCGGGCCGTGGCGGACGAGGTCGTCGCACGGGAGCCCGGTTTCGCTGCGCGCGCGCTCGATGTGGGCGCGCGCTTCGTCCTCGTTGCAGTCGCGCGTGTTCAGCGCGATCCCGACGACGCGCGCCGGCTTCACCGTCGCGCACAGCCCTTCGTAGGTGCGAATGAGCGTGCGGTACGAGAGCACCGGCAGGTCGTAGTCCTCGATCGCGGTCCGCGAGACGGAGTGGACGAGCACGAGCGCGTCGGGCGCGCCGCCGAACAGCAGCGCCAGCGTGACCGGCGCGAACGCCGGGTTGTTGATCCCGCCTTGCCCTTCGAGGAAGAGCAAATCGCGTGCGCGGCGCTCGCCTTCGAGGACGAGCTGCTCGGCGGCGCCCGGCGCGAAGTCGGCGATGACGCGGTCGATCGCCGTTCCCCAGCCGGCGATGGCGATCCCGATCTGCCCGGTCGGCACGAACGCCGCGTCGGCGCCGCGCTCGCGCGCCGCGCGCAGCAGCTCCAGCGACGCGGTCATCTTCCCGACCGCGGCATCGCTTCCGACGGTGAGCACGATCTTCGCCTTCACGTCCCACGCAGCGCCCGAGAAGAGCGGCGCAGCCGGCGGCAAGCGCAGATCCCAGATTCGCGTGTCGTGCTCGCGCGCGAGCGCGGCGAACTCTTCGTCGTCGTTCAGCATCGCGTGCAGGCCGCTCACGATCTCGAGCCGCGCGCGCAGAGCGCTGCGAATCGCTTCGCGGAACTCGTCCGGCAAGAGTCCGCCGGCCGGCGCGATCCCGACCAGCAGCGAGGTCGGCGAGAACGCGATCCCCGCCTCGACCGTCGCGACGATCGGCGCGTCGCTGCCCAGATACGGGAGCACGTCGCCGACGCGTTTCCCGGCGTGATCGGGATCGACCACGGCGACGACGGTGTCGGACGAGTACGCGATGACGCCGTGCGCCATCTTTGCCGCGCGCGAGGTGAACGCGTGCGGAGCGAGGATGATGTAGCGGCGGCTCAGTGCGCGATCTCCGCGACTTCCCGCACGCCGAGCCCCGGGCCGTCGGGGAGCACGATCTTGCCGTCGTCGTACACGATCCCGGCGAACGGATCGCGCGCGGTGAGAAACGGCCCGTCGAGGTCCGCCCAGTCGACCAGCGGGCTGAGGTGCGCCGCGGCGGTGGTGAGGATCTGCGTCTCGACCATACAGCCGAGCATGATCTTGAAGCCCATCGCGCGCGCGGTGTGGATCATCTTGAGCGCGCCGCGGATCCCGCCGCACTTCACCAGCTTGACGTTGATCCCGTCGACGCAGCCGCGCAGCGCCGGCAGATCGTTCGCATCTTTGGAATCTTCGTCGCTGACGATCGGTATCGGCGAGCGTTCGCGGATCCAGCGCAGCTTTTCGGGGCTTCCGGCCGGGATCGGCTGCTCGCAGAACTCGATCTCGAACTTGCGCATCTCCGTCAGCAGCTCGACGGTTTGCTCCGGCGTCCAGCCTTCGTTCGCGTCGACGCGGATCGTCCCGGTGTAGATCGCGCGGATCGCTTCGATCGTCTCCAGCTCGGCGCCGCGGCCGAGCTTCACCTTGATCACCGGATGCGTCCCGATCTCGCGCACTTTCGCCAGCGTCTCGTCGAGCGATGCGATCCCAAGCGTGAACGAGGTGCGCGGAGTGCGTGCGGGATCGAGCCCGAGCAGCCGCCAGAGCGGGCGGTCGAGGTCCTTGCCGATGCAGTCGTGGAGCGCGATGTCGAGCCCGCACGCCTGCGCCGGCGGAAGCCCGTCGAGAAGCCGCTCCATCGCGTACGGGTCGTCGCCGAGCTCGAGCGCGCGCAGGCCTGCGGCGACGCTCGCGACGTTCTCCTGGTAACGCTCGCTGGGGGCGCTTTCGCCGAGCGCTTCGATCCCGTTCCAGCGCAGCCGCACGACCGCGGTCTTCGCAACCGTCTCCGAGGAGCGCGCGATGGTGAAGGCATGCTTGAGCGGGAGGTCGAGCGGCTCGACGGAGAGCTGGATCGGCGTCACGCCGAGCCGTTCCGCGGGAGTCGCGCGCAGCCTGCTTGGCGGGCACACGGCGCGCGTTCGCGTCGTCGTACGCTGCGATCCCCTCGTGCTAACGGTGAAGGCGTACCTCCGATCTTTCGGTCGTCTTGACCGGAACACGGTTCGCCTTGCCCCGCTCTTGGCGGCGCGGTAAGATCGAACGACAATTCGGTCCATCGCATCACGGGGAGGGCCACGATGCGACGAACGGTCCTGGTGCTCATGGTCTTCGCGGCGCTGAACGCCGGCCTGCTCGCGGTGCAGCGCGCCGCCGCCGGGCGGAGCGCGCCGCCGCAAGCCACGTTATCCGACATCGTGGCGCAGATCGACCGCGAAGAGTCGCGCGCGCTCGGAACGGTGAACCTCGCCCAGCTCGATCGATCGCACCGGATCGAGCTGCTCGGCAAGCTGATCTTTTTCGACCGGCAGCTCTCGGTCAACCGAAACGAAGCCTGCGCGTTCTGTCACATGCCGCAAACGGGCTTTTCCGGTGCGATCCAGGCGTTCAACCTCACCACGGTCGCGTATCCCGGATCCGTTCGTGAGCGCTTCAGCCAGCGCAAGCCGCAGAGCGCCGCGTACGCCGTTTATGCGCCGGTGCTGCACTACGACGAGAAGCAGCAGAATTTTTACGGCGGCGGCTTCTGGGATATGCGCGCAAGCGGCTGGCGCACCGGGAACACCGCGGCGGAACAAGCAGAACGGCCGCCGATCAATCCGGTCGAGATGGGTTTCTCCGATACGGCATGCGCCGTCCGCCGCCTTTCGGCGAGCCCGTATCGAAAGCTCTTCGAGCGTGTCTGGGGACCGCAAGCCTTCGCGATCAACTGGCCGGCCGGCGCCGACCAGGTCTGCAGCATCCCCGGCGGTCCGCTCGAGCAGCCGAACCTGAAGAGCTTGGAGCCGAACGAAAATCCTGCGGTGCTGCGTTTGAGCGCGGTCGACCGCGGACGCTCGCACGCGACGTACGATCAGATGGCTTACGCAATCGCTGCGTTCGAGGGCTCCTCGGAAGTCAGCGCGTTCTCCTCGAAGTTCGACGCGTTTCTCGCCGGAAACGTGAAGCTCACCGCGCAGGAGCAACGCGGCTACGATCTCTTCCGCGGAAAGGCGAACTGCAACAGCTGTCATCTCGACGGGAACGGGACGGGAACCAACCAGCAGACGAAAGCCGCCGACGTCCGCCCACTGTTCACCGACGAAACGTCATCCAATCTCGGTGTGCCCAAGAACCCCGCGCTCGCGTTCTACGGCGAGACCAAACGCGACCGGTCCGGCTACGTCGTCAACCCGGCCGGCTCGAACTTCGTCGACACCGGCGTCGGCGGTTTCCTAACCGGGCCCAACAATCCGAACGCCGCTTGGGTGAAGCTGGCGCCGCAGTACCAGGGAAAAGTGAAGGTACCGACGGTGCGGAACGTCGACATGCGGCCAAATCCGAGCTTCGTCAAGGCCTACATGCACAACGGCTATTTCAAGAGCCTCAAGGCCGTCGTCCACTTCTACAATACGCGCGACACGCTGCCGCGGTGCGCGGCCGGCTCGCCCGGAGTCAACGTGACGTGCTGGCCCGCACCCGAAGTCGCGGCCAACGTGGACAAGACGATCGGCTCGCTGCACCTCACCGATCGGGAGGAGAACGACCTCGTCGCCTTCATGAAGACGCTCACCGACGGCTTTACCGCGCGTTGACTACTTGAAGAGAACCTTCGCCATCATCCCCTTGTCCTCGTGGTTGAGGATGTGGCAATGGAAGACCGCCATCCCGCGGATCACCGGATCGGTGAAGTCGAGCACGACGTCGACGGTGCTCTGCTTCGGGACGTTCACCGTGTCGAGCCAGACGGGATCGGGCACCGCACGGCCGTTCACCGAATATGTCAGGAAATGCACCTGATGGATGTGGAACGGGTGCATCTCGTCGGCTTTGTTGACGATCCGCCAGTGCTGATAGCTTCCGATGTGCACGGTCGTCATCGGCTTCGCATCGAGCGCGAACTTCTGGTTGTTGATGAAGAAGCCGTGGTCGTGCTCGGTGAAGATGACGGTGAACGACGGCGGCGCCAGCTTTGCGGCGGGGACCCCCGCGACGGATTTATAGACGGGCGGTTGCGCGGAGACGGGGACCGTCCGCATCGGCTCCGGGGCCGCGGCCGCCGGCACGATGTCGGCGAGAACCGCCGCCGGGTTGATGTCACCGGCGGGTCCGGTATCGACGCACAGCGTGCGCAGCGCCGCGTGCGCTCCGGCCGGCGGTCCGGTGACGATCGCTTCGACGCGCCCCGCCGGCGGCACAAAGACGTGCGATAGCGTCATCGTCGGGCGCACCGGATTCCGAAATGCCAGCGGTTCTCCGTCGAGTGCTACGACGTTGAACGTCGCGCCGTCGAGCGAAAGGTCGAGAAACGCTTCCGGCTCGGCGTTGACGACTCGCCAAAACTGCCGTTCGCCCGGCGCGATCGCGATCGACGGTCGCAGCGCTCCGTTGACCGTTGGGAAGTCCTCGACTTGCTCGCCGGACGTTCCGCAGTCTTTGGCCGGGATGCTCATTTGCGCGCGGAGTGCCGCGAGCTGCATCGGTTCTTCCCCGCCGTGCTTCGTGCGCACGACGAGAACGCGCTCGCGCAAACCGCGAACTTGGGGTGCATAACGGTCGATCCCGTCAACGACGATCGCACCCGACATCCCGTCGAGAGCTTGTTCGGCGCTTTCGCCGTGCGGGTGCGTGTGGTACCAGAAGATCCCGGGAACGTGCGCGGCCGGGATGCGGACGTCGTAGTGAAGCGTCTGCCCCGGATCGGCGATCATCGTGAGAACGTTGTCCTGCGGTGTGTGCGGCGACACGGTCATCCCATGGAAGTGCAAGTTCGTCATGTCCATGCACGGGCCGAGCGCGCACTTCTCCGCGGTCTGCGCCGGCAAATTGTTGACGTACGTTATTTGCAGCTGGTCGCCGGGGCTAACGCGCAATGTCGGTGGGACGGAACCGCCGCCGTAACTCATGCCGGCGTGACCGTCTTGCGTCTCGGTTGCGGTGAGCGTCAGCGATGCGATGCCCGCGGACGATCGCACTTCCGGCAAGGCGGGAAGCGAGACGGCGGGGATCGCTTGCGGTTGGACCGCAGTCGGCCGTAAGCCGTACGCGACGAGGGTTGCGCCGAGAACGAGAGCGGCGACGCGCAGCGAGGTGATCATTGGAGCGTACCTCGTACCGAGCTCCGGGCGGGCAGCCGAGCTTTCGAGATGACTGCCCGATTATGGCAATTCGCGGCCGTCGCGCAGGGTCCGGCCCTGTCAAGTCCTTGACGGGGGGTATACGATACAGCAGCGACGAGCACTGCGGCGGTACGCGTAGGTTCTACGGTGGTAGACCAACGTCGTAACCTAGGGAGCACCAGCTCCGGATACGACCGGTTGTCCGACCCTCACGGGCTGGCCACTGGGCGCCCGGGCCGCACCCACCTGCCATAGGCAGGTCTTCAACCCGAACCAGACGGCCGCTGCGGTCTCGTCCTCCTCGAAAAAGCTAGCGCCCGGCGACCAGCCGGCGCTCGGCCTCCGCGTCGCGGAGCGCCGCGATCGCGCTGCCTGCGGCGGCCCACGGGTCGCTCGCGGCCGCGTCCAGGATCACCCAGCTGCGGCTCGCGCTTCGCGCCACCGCCGCCGGATCGTCGGCGGAGGTCGCCGCGAAGGCGGGATAGCGGTCCTTCGGCCCGATCGAAGCGGGATCGATCAGCGCGCTCGGGCACGCCCGCAACCAGGCGCTGTCGACGTCCTTGATCAGGTGCTTCACCCCGGCCAGGTCCTCGCCGATCGTCCCCGGGGCCGGCGCCACGAGGATCGTCACGTTGACCTGCTTCGCGGCCCGGCTGAGGGCTTTGGCCGCGGCGACCGTCTCCACGAACGTCGCCGGCGGGACCTCGCCCGGCGCCGGCAGGGTCGTCCGGACGAACATCGCCCCGAAGCCGCAGGCGAGCCCCAGCACCTCGTCGCGGGAGGCGGCGGCGGGGTCGATCAGCCCGGCAGCGTCGAGGCCGAGCGGGACGAGCCCGAGGTCGACCGCCACTTTGCGGAGCTGCGCGACGTATTCCGCGTCGGTGCGGGGAAAATCAGCCACGTCGGCGAGAACGCCGTCGGCGCCGAGAACGGAGGCGCAGCGCTCGACCCATTCCAACTGCGTGAGCTCGCCGGCGGAGAGCGGTCGTCGGAACGTTGAACTCGAAACAGCGATGCGCACCGCGACCGCTTTCCGCAGGAGACCAGCGTGACCATTCGATTCCACTTCCGGGCGGCGCGGCGTTGATCGACCGCCAGACGCTCGGAAACGTCATCCCGCTCGCGGCGATCGTGATCGCGCTCGCCGAGTATCTGTTCGACCACACCTCGCCGCGCTACGCGAGCCCGTGGTTCTGGGCGGCGCTCGGCGCAACCATCGCCCTGCTCGTCCTGGTGCAGGTGCTCCGCTTCACCGGGGCGCGCTCACGGACGACGGCGAAGCCCGACTACTCCGCCACCGCGATGATGCGCCGCCGCAGCACCGACACCGACGACCGAGGATAGACGCACCGATGCAACTGCTCGAACCCCGAACGCTCGCCGCGCAAGATCCCGACGTATTCGCCGCGATCGAGAACGAAGAGCGCCGCCAGCGCGACAACCTCGAGCTGATCGCGTCGGAAAACTATGCCAGCCGCGCGGTCCGCGAAGCGACGGCGTCGGTGATGACGAACAAGTACGCCGAAGGCTATCCCGGCAAGCGTTATTACGGCGGCTGCGAGTTCGTCGACGTCGCCGAGACGCTGGCGATCGAGCGGCTGAAGAAGCTCTTCAACGCGCCGCATGCCAACGTCCAGCCGCACGCCGGCGCGCAAGCGAACATGGCGGTGCTGATGGCGGTGCTCAAGCCGGGCGAGACGCTGCTCGGGATGTCGCTCGCGCACGGCGGCCACCTCACGCACGGCACGAAAGTCTCGTTCAGCGGGAAGCTCTACAACGCGGTCGCGTACGGCGTGCGCAAGGACACCGAGCTGATCGACTTCGACCAAGTCCGCGAGCTCGCGCGCGAGCACAAGCCGAAGCTGATCATCGCCGGGGCGAGCGCGTACCCGCGCACGATGGACTACGCGCCGTTCCGCGAGATCGCCGACGAGACCGGCGCGACATTTATGGTGGACATGGCGCACATCGCCGGCCTCGTCGCGACGGGGCTGCACCCGACGCCGGTCGGCATCGCCGAGTTCGTCACCTCGACGACGCACAAGACGCTGCGCGGCCCGCGCGGCGGGCTGATCCTTACCAACGAGCAGTGGGCGCCGGCGATCGACAAGAGCGTCTTTCCGGGAATCCAGGGCGGACCGTTCATGCACATCATCGCGGCGAAAGCGGTCGCATTCGGCGAAGCGCTGCAGCCCGCGTTCAAGACGTATCAGCAGCAAGTGATCGCCAACGCGCGCGCGATGGGCGAGGAGCTGCAGCGCGCCGGCGCGCGGCTCGTCGGCGGCGGAACCGACACCCACTTGCTGCTCGTCGACCTGACGCCGAAGAACCTGACCGGAAAAGCGGTCGAGCAATACCTCGACGAGATTCGCATCACCGTCAACAAGAACGCGATCCCGTTCGATCCGCAGAAACCCGCGGTCACCAGCGGGATCCGCATCGGTTCGCCGGCCATCACCTCGCGCGGCTTCAGCGAAGCGGACGCGCGCGAGGTCGGCAAGATCATCGGCGAAGCGCTGACCGACATCGAGACCGGCGCGAAGAAAGACGCGCTGCGCGCGCGCGTCGCCGAGCTGACCGCGCGCCACGACGTGCCGTAGCCGGAACTCCGCGCGTGACCGAATCGGATCGCCGGCTCGAGACGGAGCGGCTGGTGTTGCGCGAGCCGCTCGAGTCGGACGCGCAGCAGCTGTTGGAATATCATCTGCGCAACGCGGAGCGGTTCGACCGCTGGGAGCCCAAGCGCGGGACCGAGGTCGCGCAGCACCGGCAGTGGATCGACTGGCGCCGCAGCGAGAGCGCCGAGGGGCGCGGGATCACGTTCTTCGCGTTCGCGCGCGAGCGGCCCGAGATGCTGATCGGCCTGGCGAACCTTGACGCGATCTCGACCGAGCCGTCGCGGACGGCGATGCTCAGCTACTCCGTCGACGGTCCGTTCGAAGGCAAAGGCTACGCGCGCGAAACCGTCGGCGCGACGATCGCCTACGCGTTCGGGCCGCTGGATCTGCACCACCTCAGCGCGACGTTCGATCCCGCCAACGCGCGCAGTGGCGGGCTGCTCGCGCGGTTCGGGTTCGTCGAGATCGCGCGCTCGCCGGTGATCCCGGGGATGGAACGGCTGATGCGCGCGCAGGTGCTGGCGGCGCTGAACCGCCCGGCCTGATGCAGGGCGAGCGATCCCTCGCCGCGATGAACTCTTCGTGCCGCCTACGTCCTCGCCGCTGATCGTCGACCACCCCGCGGTCCAGGACCGGCTCGCGCGGCTGCGCGACGCGACGACCGCGACCCCGGTCTTCCGCCGGCTGGTCGAAGAGCTCGGGCAGCTCCTCGCCTACGAAGCGACGCGCGACTTGCCGCAGACCGAGATCGAGCTGCAGACGCCGGTCGCGCTGGCGAAAGTCCACCGCATCGCGACGCGTCCCGTCGTCGCGCCGATCTTGCGCGCCGGCCTCGGCCTGCTCCCCGGATTTCTCGCCGTCGTCGACGACGCGGTCGTCGCGCACCTCGGCTTCTACCGCGATCCGAAGACGCTGGCCGCGATTCCGTACTATGCGAACCTTCCCGACGATCTCGGGGAGCGCGACGTCTTCGTCCTCGACCCGATGCTGGCCACGGGTCACTCCGGCTCCGCGGCGCTGACGACGCTCGCGCAGCGCGGCGCGAAGTCGCCGGTGTTCGTCTGCATCATCGCCGCTCCCGAAGGGATCGCGACGCTGACGGGCGAGCATCCCGGCGTTCGGATCGTCACCGCTGCCGTCGACGAGCGCCTGAACGATCACGGCTACATCGTCCCCGGCCTCGGCGACGCCGGCGACCGGATGTTCGGCTCGACCAGCTCCGTCCCGGTGAGCGCCCGAACGCAGTAGCTAGCGCGAAGCGTGCCCGAACAGCACGCCCGCGAGGATCCACACGGCCATCGAGGCGATCAGCACGCCGAGCACGACGAAAATCGCGCCCGCCGTCTCGGAGAGCGCGCGCATGCGCGTGCCGCCGAGCGTGACGCTGCTCGGATCGGTCGCAGAATAGAGAATCGGGATGCGGCGGCCTTCGCGCAGCCGGTTCCACTGCACGTTCGGTAACGCGATCTGCGCAGCGTGCTCGATACCGGCGGCGTCACGAAACGAGACCGTGGCGAAGAAGCTCCCCACAACGTATGGGCCGGTATAGCCGAGCCGTTCAACGAGGGCGGTCGCCGGAACGCCGCCGCGCGTCGTGCGCGACGTCAGCCAGTAGCCGCGGCCGATCCACGCGAGCCCGACGCCGATGCTGCCGGTGAACAGCAGTACTGCGACGAGGCCCCACGCGATTGTCACCGCGACACCCGGGTCGGGCCCTCGCCGGCGTCCATACCGCTCA
>DASZGA010000058.1:0-7654 GCA_035939295.1 Candidatus Elarobacter sp.
GCAGCCGAGCTCGCCGCCGATCGCGACCGCATCCGCACCTTGATGGGGTTGGAAGTCACCACGCGCTGACGCGGGCCGAAATCAGAGAGTCGTCTCTGGTTGCGCTCAGGCTACGGGCGTACAAGGAGCGCATGACAACGATCACCGTTCCGCGCCGCAGGCTCGGGGTTCTGGAAACCTCAGCGATGGGTCTGGGCTGCATGGGAATCTCTTTCGCGTACGGACCACCGGCCGAGGAATCCGGCACCGCGGCGATTCGCCGCGCGCTCGACCTCGGCATCACGTTCATCGACACCGCGGAGATCTACGGTCCGCTCCGCAACGAAGAAATCGTCGGCGCGGCGATCCGCGGGCGACGCGACGACGTTCAGCTCGCGACGAAGTGGGGCTTCAGGTTCGACGACGACAACCGGCGCGCGGGCGTGGACGGCTCGCCGGCGAACGCGCGCCGCGCACTCGAAGGAAGCCTCAAGCGACTGGGCGTCGATTACATCGATCTGTGGTACCAGCACCGCGTCGATCCCGACGTGCCGATCGAAGAGACGGTCGGCGCGATGGCCGAGGCGGTTCGCGCCGGCAAAGTGCGCCACATCGGTCTCTCGGAAGCGTCGGCCGCGACGATCCGTCGCGCGCACGCCACACACCCGATCACCGCGGTGCAGAGCGAGTACTCGCTGTGGTCGCGCGACGTCGAGCACGACGTGCTCCCTACGGTGGAGCAGCTCGGCATCGGGTTCGTGCCGTACAGCCCGCTCGGGCGCGGCTTTCTCACCGGAACAGTCGACCCGAGCTCGCTCGCCGACGACGACTTCCGCAAGACCAACCCGCGCTTCGCGGGCGAGAACGGGCAGCGCAACGCGCGGCTGGTCGAGATCGTCCGCGAGGTCGCCGCGAAGCACCGCGCGACGCCGGCGCAAGTCGCGCTCGCGTGGGTGCTGAGCCGCGGCGAGCACGTGGTCCCGATCTTCGGCACAACGAAAGCCGAGCGGGTCGACGAGAACGCCGCCGCCGTCACGCTGCTGCTCGACCCCGACGACCTCGGGAAGCTCGATGCGATCGCCGCACGCACGAAAGGCGATCGCTACGCGCCAGGGATGATGGAGCTGGTGAACCGCTGAGCGGCCCGGCTCGGGACCGTGCGCACGGCTCATCCTGCGTGCGCACGGTCCTGGAGCGTTGCACGGTAGCGCACTTTGCATTAAATTATTAGTTGACAAGCGGGCCGGCAGGGGTTAGGATACGGCGGATCGTGTCCGCTTCGTGCCGCCTCTTGCGACCGTTGCTCGCCGCCGTCTGTGCGGCGACGGTTCTTGCGTGCGCCCCGCTGCGCGCTCCGGCCGCCGAGCAGACCAGTGTGTCCTCCGTCCACGTGCCCGTGCTCGCGGCGGCCCCGACGATGGGCGGGACGATCGATGCGAGCTGGGACGCAGCGGCGAAGCTGACGCTCGGCCAGGACTTCGCCTATCGCAAACCGGTCGACGAAGCCACCGAAGTGCGCGTGGCGCAGGACGGCACCTTCCTCGACGTCGCGTTCGTGGTGACGCAACGCGAGCCGCGCACCGAGGCGCAGCAGACGAACGGCTCCAGCGTGACGAGCGACGACTACGTCGGCGTGTACCTTTTCCCGCAAGGAACAACCGGCTTTCAATACGGTTTCTATGCGAATCCGCGCGGCACGCGGCACCAGTTCTCCAGCGAGAACAGCGCGTACACGCCGCAGTGGGTCGCCGTCGGCCACCCGACGGCAAGCGGCTACATCGTGACGATGCGCATCCCGCTCGACGTGATCCGCAGCGGCGGCTCCCACGCCTGGCGCGCGCAGTTCGTTCGCTCGACGGTCGCGACCGGCGGCCTCGCGGTGTGGGCGTACGCCGGCGGCGGAACCGGCGCGACCGACCCGGCTTTCGCCGGGACGCTGCTCGACATCGGCGCGCAGCGCGCCGCCGTGCCCCCGAAAGCGCGCGCGCAGCTCTACTCGCTCGGCGAGATCACGACGCCGGCATACGGCGGCAGCACCTCGCGCATCGGCACCGACTTCTCGATCCCGGTGACGGCGACGGCGTCGCTCGTCGGGACGCTGCACCCCGATTTCTCGAACGTCGAGATCGACCAGCAGACGATCGCGCCGTCGGCGTTCGCGTACCAGTTCGCCGAGGTGCGGCCGTTCTTCACGCAGGCGGGGCAGGCGTTCAACTACAGCGTCTCGTGCTCGAACTGCCCGCAGCTTCTCTATACGCCGGCGATCCCGACCTTCCGCGAAGGCTACGCGCTCGAAGGGACGCAGGGGCCGGTGACGTTCGGCGCGTTCGACGCGATCGGGAACGGACGGGTCGACCAGGCGCAAGCGTTCGACTACAACGTCACCAATACGCGCACGTTCGCCGCCGCCAACTTCCAGCGCGTCGCGGTCGACACGCGCTCGGGCGTGCACGACGAGCTGAACTCGTTCCAGGGCGGCTTCGGCAGCCAGAAGACGCACTTCTTCGTCTACGGCAACGCGGCGTTCGAGCGCGGGAGCTTGGTGACCGTTCCGGGGCAGGCCGATTATTTGGAGTACGGCGCCGGCTACGCCGACTCCACCGCGGTCGTCGTCGCGAACGCGCAGCGGATCGGCGCGCAGTTCGCGCCGGTCGACAGCTTCATCTCGCAGACGGATCTCACCGGCTACGAGCTGTACGGCCGCAAGACGCTGACGTTTTCCCCCAAGTTCTTCCTGCACGACGTGCAGGTCACCGAGTTCCTCGCGCGCTACCACAACAGCGCCGGACAACTGAACCAGACCGACGCCAACACGAACATCTCGCTCGACTTCAAGAACCTGGTGACGTTTCGCGTCAACCGCGCGGCGAACGGGGTGCAGGTTGCGGACGGCGAGTTTCTGCCGTTCGACGGCAACACGTGGTTCCTCGGCTACAAGGTCAACACCGGGACGCCGGCCTACGTGCGCCACACCTTCGGCGCGTACTACCACGGCAAGCTGGACGCGTACAACTACCTCGCGGTCGTGCCGCTGCGCAAGCGCCTGCGGCTGACGCTGCAGACCGACGAGGACAAGTACCTCACGACCTATCCCGGCGAGAGCACGACGACGCTGTGGCTCGAGCGCGCCAGCCTCGATCTTCAGATGAGCAAAGACGCTTCCTTCGACGTCGGCGCGCGCCGCATCATCGGCGGCTTCCTCCCGAACTCGTTCCAGCCGCCGCCGTTCGGCCGCGTCAACGCCGGCAACGTCTCGCTGGCGTTCCATCTCTTGAACCGCAGCAACGAGTTCTACGTCGTGTACGGCGACCCCAACAGCCTCGGCACGACCCCGGCGCTCTTCCTGAAGTGGATCAGGTATGTGGGGGCCCCGAAGGGAACGTAGGGTCATGGGCCTGGAGGCGCGCCCGCTCCATCAGCACTTCGCCGGCGAGTTGACCGGGGTCGACGTACGGCGGCTCGACGAGCGCGGGATGGACGAGATTCGTGGGCTGATGGACCGGTTCGGCGTGCTGGTCGTGCGCGAGCAGCCGTTCGCGGACGAAGAGCAGATCGCGTTCGCGCGGCGGCTCGGGGGCGAGCTGGTCACGACGATCGGGCGGCGGGTGATAGACGCCAACCCGCGGCTGAAAGATCCCGCGATCACCGACATCTCGAACCTCGACGAGAACTCGGAGATCATCGGCAAAGCCGACCGCCGCCGGATGTACTCGCTGGGGAACCGGCTGTGGCACACCGACTCGTCGTTTCAGAACCCACCGGCGCGCTACTCGATGCTTTCGGCAAAAGAAGTTCCGAGCGCGGGCGGCGAGACCGAGTACGCCGACATGCGCGCCGCGTACGACGCGTTTCCGGACGCGCTGAAGGCGCAGATCGAGGATCTTCGTGCGTTTCATTCGATCATCTACTCGCGCGAGACGATCGGCTTCACCGAGTTCTCCGACGCCGAGCGGGCGCTGTTTCCCGGCGCCGAGCAGCCGCTCGTGCGCGTCCATCCCGGCTCCGGCCGCAAGAGCGTCTACATCGCTTCGCACGCCGCGCACATCGTCGGCTGGCCGGTTCCCGACGGGCGCCTGTTGCTGCGCGAGCTGATGGCGCTCGCGACGCTGCCGCAGTTCGTCTACCGCCACGCGTGGCGCGTCGGCGACTTCGTCATCTGGGACAACCGCTGCATGATGCACCGCGGCCTCCCGTTCGACGAGGCGACGCAGCGCCGCGACCTCCGCCGCGTCACGACGATGGACGTCGAGCCTGCGCTCGCCGCTCGCTAGCCGGCGCAACGCGAAGCGCATCGCCGCGTTTGCTTTCGCGCTCACCGCCGTGCTCGCGTTCGTGCTCCTTTACACGAGCGCACGGCTTCACTGCGGCGCCACGACCGCCGGAGCCGCGGCAACAGCACCCACTACGTTCGATCAGTTCGCCGACGACGCGGCGAAAACGCTGACGAGCGGGTTCTACGCGGGCGAAGGCCGCTGGCGCACGTGTCTGGACCCAATCTGCGGCGCCGGGAACGTCGACTGGGGCGCCGACAGCATGACCGGCGTTCTCTACGAACGCTGGCTGCTGACGAAGGACGCCGGCGTCGCGGCGATCGCTCGCGAGCTGGAGCGCACGGCGCCGCACTACGGACCGTGCAAGGCGCCGGGCTGCAAGAACTGGAGCGACGTGCCGATGTGGGACGCGATCGCGGCATTGCGCACGTACGATATGACGCACGACGCCGAAGCGCTGCGCAACGCGCAAGCCGCGTACGCCGCCGTCGCCGACTCCGACGTCTACGCAGTCGGCGCGTGCCCGTCGCTCGACTACCAGCGCCCGCACGCCGAGAGCGGCGGGCTCAAGACGCTCGAAACCGACGCGAACCTGACCCTCGCCGCGGTGCTCTTGGCGGAGCGGACGCACGAGGGCGACTACCTCGCGCAAGCGCTGCACCGCTACGACGCGATCCGCACCTGGTTTCTCGATCCGCAGTACCGGATGTACACGGTGTACGTGTTCGACGACGGACGCACGTGCGCGCCGCTTCCGCACCGTTTCTTCGCCTCGGTCAACGGCGTGATGATCGAGGCGGGGCTGGCGCTCACCCGCGCGACGCACGATCGGCGCTTCGCGAACGAAGCGCGCGAGACGGCGCGCGCCATCCGTGCGCTCGACGACGACCGCGGGATATTCACCGACCTGCAAGCCGAGAACGACGTCGTGCAGCCGCTCGTCCTGGCGATGCTCGAGCTCGCGCGCGATGGCGACGCATACGCGAAAAGCTGGATCCTTCGCAACGCGGCCGCGGCGGCGCATTCGCGGCGGGCGAGCGACGGCGCGTACGGGCGGTTCTTCGACGGACCGCCGCCGGCCGGTATCGTCACCATGTGGCAGGCGAACGGCGGGCTCGCGCTCGAGATCGCCGCCGGATCGCTGGCTCCCGACGAGCGCGCCGAGGCGAACGATCCGTGGCCATCGGCATCGATGCAGCCGCTCGCGATGACCACGCTGCCGCAGACGTTTCGCTTCACCGGATCGGCGATCGCGCTGCGCGGGACGCTCGGCGCGCGCTGCTGCGAGCTGGGCCGCGCGCGTCTTCTGATCGACGGCGCCGAGCCGGTCGACCGCACGGGGATCTGGCAGAACAAATCGAGCGCCGGAAAACCGCTCCCCGACACCGTGCTCTTCGCTTGGCGCTGGAAGACGAGCGGCCCGCACGAGCTGCGCTTCGAGCCCGACACGCCGAACGCCAAGGAAGGCGGACCGTTCATCGACCTGCGCTCGGCGACGATCGCGCCCTGAGCATCAGGGCAAGCAGGCCCAGCCGGATTGGACTGTCACACTTTTATATGCTAAAGTGTGACACATATGGCGAACGTGGGCTCGGCAGCAGCCAAAATCGGCGCGTATATCGGACGGCTGACGCCGGGAACCGTCTTCACGCCGGCCGAGTTGGTCAGCAAGAATCTAGGCACGCCTACCACTGTTCGGCAAACGCTTCGGCGCCTCGCGGCGAAGGGCACGATCCGACGGTTGAGCACAGGCTACTATGACGTGCCAAAGACCAGTGCTAAAATCGGCGTTCTAAGCCCGACGCGCGACGCCATCATCTCCGCCATTGCGCGCAAGACGGGAGCGAAAATTGAGAAGCCGCAGCTCGACGCCGCAAACGCCTTAGGTCTAACCGATCAAGTCGTTGCGCGCCCAGCCTATCGAACGGATCTCACGAACCGCCGGCGGATCACCATCGGAGGACAAACCGTCGACTTGATGCCAACTGGGCCACGGTCTCTCGGCCGTGACGATGACGTCACCGAACAGATCATTGACGCCTTGAAGGCGCTCGGCCCTCGCCACATCGAGGAACGGCACCTTCAAAAACTGCAAGAGATCGTCGACACCCCCGAGCTTCGCAAGTCGCTACGAAATCGTGCGAAGCGTGCACCTCAGTGGATTGCTTCAGTCGTCGCGCGGATCACCCAGTCATAGCGCATGGACGAGTTCGCAAATATGGCGGCGGCCGAACGCCGCGACGTTCTCAACGAGACTGCCGTGAGGTTAGGCGGCGTCGACTTCACGATTGCGGAGAAGGATTTTTGGGTGTGCTGGACGCTCGGCATCCTCTTTTCGCTGGGTCAGGATCATCCCGAGATGATCTTCAAGGGCGGAACGTCCTTGTCTAAGGCGTACGACCTCATTCACCGCTTTTCCGAGGACATTGACGTCGTAACCGCTGTCCACTTCTTCATGGACCGCGGTGCTGCCGATCCGGAAGAGCACGTCAGCAGATCTGAGCTTGAGCGGCGTATCGACTGGCTCGACGCCGACTGCAAAGCATACGTTGCCGATGAGCTTCTTCCGCGTCTGACCTCCATTTTCGAGCGGCGTTTAGGCCGCCTCGACGACTGGACGCTGAGCATCGATAAGGAAGACCGGTACGGCCATACGCTGCTCTTTCGCTACCCTTGGAGCGATCCTAGCCGTGAACACGACTACATCCGCGGCCGAGTCAAGATTGAGCTTGGATGGCGTTCCGCAACAACGCCTGCCGAGCCGCGAGACGTAACCCCGTATGTGGCTACTTTCTTTCCCGATTTGTTCACCGAACCGACGACACGCTGTTGCGTCATGAAACCAGAGCGAACGTTTTGGGAGAAGGTGACGGCATTGCACGCCGAAAGCTTCCGAGATGATGTCTCGCGCTTCTTTTCGCGGCACTATTCCGACGTCGCGGCATTGTCACGGACGGACGTTGGCGTGGATGCGCTGCGCGATCATCGGATGCTGGACACGGTTCGGCGGTACAAGCAGCGATACTATGCGAGCGCGCGTGCCCGGTACGATCTCGCCGTACCTGGCAGGTTGCAGCTCGTTCCTTCTGCGACGAAGAGGCGCGCGTTGGCCTCGGATTATCGGGCAATGCGAACAATGTTCTTCGGCGATCCTCCGCCGTTCTCGGCGGTGCTCGCGGAGGTCGAACGCATCGAGGCGGAAGTCAATGCCTAGACCCCGAGCAAGCGAAGATCGCAGATTGCGCGAAGGACGCGCGATGGCAACGCTGGGTTGGATCGGATTAGGCGATATCGGGCTGCCGATGATGCGGCGGCTTGTCGGCGCGGGGAATCGCGTCGTCGTGTGGGGACGAACGGCGGCGAAGCTGCAGCCGGCGCTCGACGTAGGCGCGGTCGCGGCGTCC
>DASZGA010000059.1:0-18223 GCA_035939295.1 Candidatus Elarobacter sp.
CGCGCGACGGTCGCGATCGAGAGGCCCAAGCCGGAGACGACGATCGCGATCTGCAGCACCGTTCGCGCCGAGAACGCGAGCCCCGGTTTGAACGAGTCGGGGAGCGCGACGGCGGTGCGAATCGCTACGCCGAGCACGATCGCGAAGACGGGTGCGCCGACGAGCGGTACGAACCGCGCGCACACGAACGCGGCCGCGGCGACCGCGACTGCGGCGACGATTCCGCGCAGCACGCTACGGTGCGGCGTGCGTCTCGGCGATCTCGTGCATCTCGGGATCGCCGATTCCGTGGCTCAAGTACGAGCGCGAAAGCGCGACGTATTCCGGGCCGGCGTGCTCGACCCAGCCGACCGCCGCGCCCTCGAGCTGCTTCTTCACGACCGCGGGCGAGCCGGCGACGACGACGCGCGGCGGGATCTGCGCGTTCGCCCCGACGACCGAGCCGGCGGCGACCAGCGACTGCTCGCCGACCGTCGCGCCGTTGAGCACCACCGCGTTCGTCCCGATCAGCGCGCCGCGGCCGATGCGGCAGTCTTCGAGGATCGCGCAGTGCCCGACCGTCGCGTCTTCCTCGATCACCGTTTCGCAGTTCTCGCTGACGTGCACGACCGAGTTGTCCTGCACGTTCGCCCGCGCGTGGATGCGGATCGGCCCGTTGTCGCCGCGGATCACCGTCCCGAACCAGATCGAGGCTTCCTCGCCGACCTCAACGTCGCCGATCAGCACCGCCGTCGGCGCGACGAACGCCGAAGCGGCGACTTTCGGGCGCTTGCCGCGATATTCGATGATCATGTCGGGCAGCTTACCTCCGCAAGACTGAGGGCGCGTCGGGCGAACCCCGAAGCCACAAGGAGCCCATCTTGAGCGACCACCGTCACCGTCCCCCTCTATGAGCGAGCACCGCCATCGTACCCCTCTCCGCGGGACGAAGGTCGTCCCGCGCCCCAAGCCGGACGATCCCGACTACACCGAGGTGAACTACCGCTACGCCGGGCAGAGCGGGCACATCCACGAGGTCGTCGAGATCGGCGGGCGCGAGCTCGCCAAGGTCGGGTTCGACGACCGCAAGATCGTCTATTACTACCTCGACGACCTCGAACGCGAAGAGGCCGCGCCGAAGCGCACCTTCCACGACGCTTGATCACGTTGCGTTAACCTTCGTCCGGCATCGTGGTGCTCGTTGTGCCGAGAGGAGCGCAACGCACCCATCCGAACGGAGTCCCCGTGCTGACACCCGCCGCGCCCCCACAGCCCGTCCCGGTCTACTCGGGATTCGACTACGTCACCGTCGACGCGCAGCGCCGGCGCGTCTACGCCGCTCACGGCGGCTCGCAGCGGCTGCTGATCGTCGACGCCGACTCCGGCAAGATCGTCGGCCAGGTGCGCGTCGGACAGGTGCGCGGCGTCGCCGTCGATCCTGCGACCGGGCACGTCTACACCGGCACCGGCGACAACCAGGTCAGCGAAGTCGACCCGGTCGCGCTGAAAGTGGTGAACCACGTCGACGTCGGCGGCTCGGTCGACGCGATCGCGTACGACCCCTCGAACGGCCGTATCTACGCCGACGAAGACGACGGCTCGCGCGTGTGGGTCGTCGACGCGAAGACCTTCAAGGTCGTCAAGACGATCGCGATCCCCGGCCACAAGCCCGAGTACCTGGCGATCAATCCGAAGAACCACGAAGTCTACCAGAACATCGACTCGGACTCCGAGATCGCGGTGATCGATCCCGCGACGATGGCGGTGAGCCGCACGATCCCGACGCCGGAGATCAAGCACAACCACCCGCTGCAGTACGATCCGCAGTACGATCAGATCGTGATCGCCGGCGGCGGCGTGATGAGCACGTACGCGCCGGGCGGGAAGAAGCTCGGCGAGATCCCGGCCGGGCGCTTCGACCAGTGCGATCTCGACCCGACGCAGCACGTGATCGCGTGCGCCGGCGACGGCGGCATCACGCGCTATCAGCTGCAGCGCGGCTCCGCGCCGAAGCAGCTCGACACGGTGAAGGTCGATCCCGGCGTCCACACCACCGCGATCGATCCGACGACGCACGCGGTGTTCGTCGTGTGGGGCGACCGCGACGGCAAGGGCGACTTCGTCCAGAAGTTCCTCCCCGCGCCGTAGCGCGTTAGCCGCCGCGGAGCTTCTTCAGCGCCTCCCGGCCGGCGGCGTTGCCGGCGTTCAACCGCAGGCTTCGCTCGTACGCGTCGATCGCGCGTGCGGTCTCACCGGCCGCGGCATAGGCTTCCCCGAGGCTGTCCCACGCGTTCCATGACTGCGGGTTCCGAGCGGCGTTGACGCGCAAGAGCGCGAGCGCGTCGCTGCGACCCCCCGCGAGAAGCAGCCCGTATCCGAGCTCGTTGACGAGGTTCTCGATATCGAGAAAGCGGTATACCGGATCGCGCGCGATCGCGTCGTAGGTCGCCAGCACCGCGTCGTAACCGCCGCGCGCGGCGGTGCGAAACGTCTGCTCGAGCGGCGGGTCGTCCCGGTGGGCCAGAATCGCCTCGTATGCCGGATCGCGCCCGGCGACGTAGTCGCGCAGCGTCGTCGGCGCGTAGAGGTCGGGGAGCGTCGCAGTGCGCGTGTCGCGCGGATCCATGTCCTGCCAGTAGAGATGCGCCAGCTCGATCGTAAGACCGCTGTTCGGCAGTTTCACGGAGGCGGTGTCGCCGTAGAAGTTGACGTTCTCGCCCGACGGCTCGCCCACGAACGTCGGTTCGGCGAAGTTTTGCAGGCGGTTGATCAGGTTCTGTGCCGCAGAGAACGTTTTGGGGCTCGTGATGACGAAAAGATGTCCACGCTCGGAAAGCGCTGGGCGGCGCACGATCCCGACGATCAGCGGTTTGACGAGGTAGTTGTTGCCGCCGCCGTTGTTGCGCACGTCGAGCACGAAGGTGCGGACGGGATGTGCGTCGGCGGCGCGAAAAACCTCGTCGGCGAACTTGGCGAGCGTGGTCCCCGGCGGGTTCGCGACCGCGTTGACTTGCACGTACAGCACGGCGTCGCTTTCGATCCAGCGGTACCACGCAAGATCGGATGACGAGCGCGCGAGCGGAACGCGCGTCCCCGCGAAGACGTCCCAGTCGGGCGGCGGCGGAAGGAACGTTGAGCCCGCCGAGACCTGCGGATGCAGCTGCAGCGTCGTGCGCCGCCCGTTGCGCTCGAACGTAAACGCGGCCTCGCTGGTGCGCGCGATGAGCCCGAGCCCGTGCAGGAGTCCCGAGCAGGTGAGGAATGTCCCCGCGGACGCGCCGACGCTGTCGTTGCGGTGGTCGTGCGGGATCGCCGGAGTGACCGCGTTCCACACGGATTCGATCGGCTTTCCTTCGAGCGCGACGAGGCGCGCGCCGAGGACCGGGGCAAGCTCGTGCGGCGCGGCAGTGACCAAGATGCCGTCGGTGAAGCGCCGCAAGCGCACCGGGAAGTTCGTCGCGTTCCCGTTGCCGCACGGCGCCACCACGTGATCGTGACCGTCGCCGAGCGTCGCGACGATCTTCATGAGCCCGGCGACGACCGCATCGTCGTCGAGCCCCGGGAGTTGCTCTTCGAGCGCGCGCAGCTCTCGCGCGAACGCGTCCGGAGTGACGAAGCGGTAGAGGTTCCCGTGCCGCTCCGGCGCCAGCTTCGCGAACGTCTCCAGGTCGGCGCGCCAGCGTTCCGCCGTCATCCCGCTGAAACGCTCGCCCGCCGCGACCGCCGGTGCGCCGCGCAAAAACACCGCGCAGATGACCAGGGCCGCCGCGATAAGTGGGCGCATTCGAAGTCCTCCGCCGCTGAAAACCTAATTCTTTCGGTGTATCGTACGCCCCGGGGCGGGGTGCGTCAAGGGCCGCGTCGCGAGAGCTGCGTTACGCGCGCGAGGTGACCACGTCGACCATCGCGTCGACGACGTCGGGGTCGAAGTGGTTGCCGCGGCTCTCGACGAGCCGCTCGAGCGCTTCCGAGGGCGCGAGCGGCGCGCGGTACGGGCGCCGCCCGATCATCGCGTTGAACGCGTCGGCGACCGCGATGACGCGCGCGATGTCGGGGATCGCTTCGCGGCGCAGCCCGTCGGGATAGCCGGTCCCGTCGAACTTCTCGTGATGGTTGCGCACGCCCGGGATGAGGTTCGTCAGCAGCGGGATCCGCGCGACGATGATCGCGCCCTCTTCGGCGTGGCGGCGCATGATCGCCATCTCGTCGTCGTCGAGCCGACGCGGCGCGCCGAGGATCTCGGGCGGCGTCGTCACCTTGCCGATGTCGTGGATCAAACCGGCGCGCGTGACGCGGACGATCTCGGACTTCTCCATCCCGAGCCGTTTGCCGAGCCGCGCGCACCATGACGAGACGGCGCGCGAGTGCTCCGCGGTCAGAACGTCGCTTTGGTTCAACTCGGTCAGCAACCGGTCGAGGACGACGTCGACCTCGTCGACGGCTTCGTGGCGCGCGGCCGCTTTCACCAGCCGCGGCCGCGCGACGATCCCCTGCACGTTTTCGCGCAGCTTGCCGGCGACCGCGCCGTGCAGCGTCTCGACGACGTCGAGCGCCGCGGCGATCACGTCGCAGGCCGGAACGATCCCGGCGTACCGCTCGCAAGCGCGGTCGACCCAGCGGCAGAGGACGTTCGGATCTCCGGTCGCGAGCGACGCGGCGCAGCGCTCGACGAAGCGCAGCGCGATCATCTTCGCGGCGAGGGTGCGATCGGAGGCGGCGAGCTTGCCGACCGCGGTGCGCGCGATCTCGAGCGCGCGCGACTGCAGCGCAACCGCCGCTCGGCCGTCGCCCTCGCCGCGCGGCTGGGCGGCTTGCAGCTCGATCATGAGGCCACCGCCACGCTCTGCGAGGACGGCTCGGTGCTCGTGTCGAGGGCGGCCAGCGGGAGCATCCCGATGAAACGGCCGACGCCGCCGAAGTCGAACCGTTCCATGACGTCGATCGCTTCGTCGAGCGCGAACAGCGCAGCGGCTTCGCTGGTGCGGCACGCGCACAGCGCCTCGATCGCGTCGAGCAGTGCGAAGAAGCGCGCGTGTCCGGCGCCCGCTTCGCGGCGCGCCTGCGCGACCAGCTGCTGCGCGTCGCCGTCGTGTCCGAGCAAGAACTCCGCCGCCGCGAGATACGCGTTCGTGCGCAGCGCAAGGGCCTGGCTCGGATCGATGCGAGCGAGATGTTCGCGGCTGGCCAGGATCGCGTCGAACGCTTCGTTCGGCATGTTCGCCGCGCCGGCGTAGACCGCGACCTCCGCCCAGCGGTACGCCGTGCGATCGTCGTCGAAGAGGTTCTCGGCGCCGTGCGCGAGCAGCTCGTAGGCGTGCGCGAAGCGGCCGTCCCAGGTTGCGCGCAGCGCCTGCGCGGGGAGAAGCGCTTCGCTGACGGTCGGCGACATCGACAGCTGCATCTCGCGCAGCTGCGCGTCGAGCCGTTCGATCGCGCGCACGTCGCCGGCGTCGACCTCGATCGAGTAGGCGTTCAAGATCGCGTAGAGCCGCAACGCCTCGCTGCCGGCTTTGCGGCCGGCTTCTTCGAGCCGGGTGAGCCAGCGGCGCGCGACCGGGACGTCGCCGTCGTGCAGCATCGCGACGTTGAACAGGACGCTGAGCGCGCGGGCGGAGAGGTCGTAGAGGAACGTCTCGTCGGCGCGCGCGAGCGCGCGTTCCGCGAGATCGCGCGCCGCGTCATAATCGCCGTCGTTGAGCGCGACGTAGGAGGCCTGGTGAAGGACGCGCGCGCGCAAGCCGTCGTCCTGCATTCCGGGAAGTCGGATCAGCGCGCGGCGCGACGCGGCGCGCGCGTCGTCGGGCCGGTGCGCTTCGACGTACGCGGTCCCGAGCAGCGCCCACATCGCGGCGTCCGCGTCGGCGGTCGAACGCGTCGCGCCGCGCGCGGCTTCGGCCTCGAGCAGCTCGACGACGTCGTTGCGGCCGCGGCGGACGAGGTCCATCCCGTAGCGGATCACGATGTCGCGCCGGTCGGCGTCGTGCGCCGCTTCGATCGCCATCCGAAACCACGCTTCCGAGACGTCGAAGGACTGGTCGAGCGACGCCAGCGCGGCTTTCATCGCCAGCGCGACGGGTCGGCGCACGAGCACGTCGTCGGAGAGCGCGGCGAGCGCGCGGCGAACCGTCGCGACGTTCCCCTGGTCGATCGCCTTGAACCCGCTCGCTTCCAGCGTTTCGGCGAGCTTCTCGTGGTCGGCGGCGCGCATCCGCAGCGCGACCGCTTCGTCCCAGCGGCCGACCCGCTGCAGCGCTGCCGCGGCGCGGTCGAGGATTGCGGCGCGCACGATCTCCGGCAGCGCGTTCGCGCGCGACCACAGCCGCGCGCGAAACGGTTCGTAGTACGCATAGTCCGTCTCGTCGAGCGCGTAAACGAGCCCGGAGTCCAGCAGCGCGCCCAGCACGTCGCGCTCGCACTCCAGCGCGGCCAAGATTCGCGCGTC
Organism: Candidatus Elarobacter sp.; assembly: GCA_035939295.1. Taxonomy (GTDB): domain Bacteria; phylum Vulcanimicrobiota; class Vulcanimicrobiia; order Vulcanimicrobiales; family Vulcanimicrobiaceae; genus Vulcanimicrobium. The sequence goes on from DASZGA010000059.1 coordinate 6,422, forward strand.
GAAGCGCCCGAACAGCGCGGTCTCGTGGACGCGCTCGCGGTCGCGCTCGTTGAACCGCGCGAGCGCGGCGTCGACGAGCGCGTCGTAGACTTCGGCGGGGCGGCACGGATCGTCGTAGCGGCCGCTCGCGAGCGCGGCGCTGAGCCCGAGCGGCCAGCCGTTCGAGCGTTCGTACAGCGCGCTCAGCGCGCGCGCGTCGACGTCGGCGAAGAGCGACGCCGCGGCTTCGGCAAACTCTTCGTAGCGCACGCGCAGATCCGCCGACTCGATCGGCAGTTCGGCGACGCCGGTCGCGAGCCAGCGCGGGAGCGGAAGAAACGTCGCTTCGCGCGCGACCAGGATCCAGCGCAGATTGCCGGCGGTCGCGTCGATCAGCGCCGCCAGAAAGCTCGTCGTGCGCGGCTCGCCGAGCACGTGGTGCATCTCGTCGAGAACGATCGTCGTCGAGATGCTGGCGAGGTGCTCGCGCGCCCAGCTCAGCGCCGCGGTTTCGCCGTCGGCTTGCGCGAGCTGCAGCGAAGCCGGACCGGCCGACGACGCCATCGCGGGGTTCGCTTTGCCGAACGCGGCGGCGAGCCCGCGCAGAAACTCGCTTCCGGTGGCGTGTTCCGGTCCGGCGGTGAAGCGCACGTGCGCGATCTCGCGCAACGCGAGGTACTCGCGAACGAGCGTGCTCTTCCCGAGCCCTTCCTCGCCGATGACGAGCGTCACCGGCGCGCGGCGCGCCGCATCGATTCGCGCGTGGAGACGCTCCCGCGAGAACAGTTGCAGCGCGCCGCGCGGCCGGCGTTCGCCCGTCATGCCGTGCTCAGAATCCCGCCAAGCCGTTCGGGCTGCCGAGCGTCGCTCCGCCGAGGACGTTCAGGAGGCCGGCGTTCGCGTAGAGGCTCGGCGCGCCGACCGTCCCGGCGCCGTAGTCGCCCGCCGCGGCGTACAGCCCGGCGACGAACGGTGCGCCGGCGCTCGTCCCGCCGAGCACGATCCAGCCGCCTTCGTTGTTGCTGTAGACCGCGACGCCCGGGTTGTAGTCGGCGATCACCGAGACGTCGGGGACTGCGCGGCCGGTCGTGCACGCGGAGCCTTTCTGCCACGCGGGGACGGCGAACATCACGCTGCAGCCGGTCCCGGTCGCGGCCCAAGGCGACTCGCGCCAGCCGCGCGCCGTCGAGGCGTCCTGCGTCAGCGTCGTTCCGCCGACCGCCGTGACGTACGGCGAGGAAGCCGGGAACTGCACCTGACCCAGATCGCCGGCGCTCGCGGTGATCGCGATGCCGGGGTGGTTGAACGCCGCTTGCGCGCCGGGGTCGATGTTGGCGGTGTTTCCGCCGCCTTCGAGGACGCCCCAGCTGTTGCTGATCGCGGCCGGGTTGTAGCTCGCGGCGGTGTTGACGGCGTCGGCGAGGCTGTCGAGGTCCTGCCCGCCGGCCTCGACCAGCATCAACCGGCACGTCGGGCACGCCGCCGAGGCCATCGCGAGATCGAGCGCGATCTCGTCGGCCCACGTCTCGGTTCCGGTGCCGTTGTTGAGCTTCTTCGCCTGGCCTGGCGGGAGCTTCGCGCCCGACATGATGACCTTGGTGAAGCAGCCGTTGCTCGAGGTGCATGCCGGTAGTCCGAACTGCGCGCGGTAGGTCGCCAGATCCGACTCTGCGTCCTTGTCTTCGAACGCGTCGACGATCGCGATCAGCGGGCCGCTCACCGTGCCGCCGGACGCGTACGGCGTGAGACCGTAGGCGCTGCGGAGCTGAGCCGGGGTGAGCCCGCTCGCCGGCGTCCTCGAAGCGGCGATCGCCGCGTTCTTCTGAACGCCGCAGGCGGCGTCGCGCTGATCGCCGTCGTTGCAGCTCTGTCCCGAGGCGGGCGCGGGGGTCGGCGAGGTCGCCGGGAGCGCACGGGCGATGTTGTTGACGGTGCGGGCGTGCGGCGCGAGCGATCCGCTCCCGCCGGAAGCGGCGCAGCCGGCGGCGAGCGCGAGGACGGCAGCGGCGCAAAGCGCCTTGAGCGGCGCGATTCTCGGGGCGTCCGGCGCGGGCGCCGGGCGATCGAACGGTGGCAGCGGGCGAGTGACGTCCGCGGGCGCCGTAGGAGCTTGCTTCATCCGTGAAGACCCTTGTGGCGGCCGGTTCTGCATCCGCACCGGCCGCGAGCGTTCGTGTGAGTTACGCGCGGCCGGCCGCCCAGCACGGTCGCGACGTTCCTAAGCCGAAAGGCCTAGGCCTAAGGGCGGTATCCCCCATTTCTGGGGGTTGCCAAACGGTTTATGCCGCACAGAAACAACGGTTCCGAACGTTTCAGCGCTGATTCCGCCGCTAGACCCCGGGGAGCGGGTTGAAGCTCGCCCGGGCGATGAAGACGTCGCCGGCGAGCACCAGAAACGCTTCGAGCAGCGCCCCTGCCGTATTGACCGCCGGCACGGCGACGAGCCCTTCGCCGGTCCGTGCCAGCAAATGCGGCCGGCGTTCGTCGCCTTCGCGGATCCCGCAGATCGACGCGGCGTACGTTTCGAGCGCGGGGATGTTCGTCACGGCGGTGACCGCGATCCCCGGGATGCTTTCGATTGCGAAGAAGAGATCGCGCGCTTCGATCACCACACTGGCGAAGCTGTGCGGCCGCTCCTTCGGCGCGTCCTCGACGCGGACGCCGGCCGGGGCGTCGAGCATCGGGGGCGGACGGCGCACGAACCGCACGTGCAGCGGAAGCGGCGCCGAGCGCGCTTGGACTTGCGCCGAGAGCTCGCCGAGCTCCCCCGCAAAATCGAACAGCGCGGCATGCGCGGAAGCGGCGGCGCTGTCCGCGGCAAGCGCCGCCTCGGCGGCGCGCTGATAGTCGAGGTCGAGCGGCATGGCCTCTCCCTTACCCGCTACCGGCTTCGGTTACCGGGCCGCCGTCAGCTCCCGACAGGGCCGGCCGATGCTGTGAACCCGCGTCGTCGAGGGCGGGTGACCGAGCAGCCGCGCGGCCGGACGTATCGGGCGGCGCGCGAACGCGCCGCCGCAGTTCGGGCAGACGCCGCGCAGGACGTTCGTCACACACGCCGCGCAGAACGTGCACTCGTAGGTGCAGATCATCGCGTCGCGCGCGTCCGGCGGAAGGTCCTTGTCGCAGCACTCGCAGTTCGGTCGCAGCTCCAGCATCGCCGTTCCTCAGATCGTCGGTTGGAAGTTCGGGTCGCCGAACTGCCACAGCAAGAACGAGTACTCGTCGGCGTTCAGTGCGACGCCTTGCGCACGGCTGCCCCCGATCATTCCGTGACCGCCTTCGTAGTCGACGCGGAGCAAGACCGGCTTCCCGCTTCCGGTCGCGTCCTGCAGCGCCGCCGCCATCTTCGCCGCCTGCCACGGGTTGACGCGCGGATCGTTGATCCCGGTCGTCAGCATCACCGCCGGATAGTGCGTGCCCTTCACGAGATGGTGAATCGCGCTGGTCGCGTACAGGTTCTTGAAGCCTTGCTCGGTTTTCACCGAACCGAACTCCGGGACGTTCGGCAAACCGTTCGGGGTCGACTCGATGCGCAGCTGGTCGGAGACCGGAAACTCGTCGAGGATCGCGGCGAACAGGTTCGGCGCGTTCGTGATCGCGCCGCCCATCGTGATCCCGCCGGCGCTTCCGCCGCGGCCGGCCAGCTTCGCGGGCGAGGTGTAGGCCTTCGCTTCGAGCCACTTCGCGCAGTCGATGAAGTCGCCGATCGTCTTGACCTTGTTCGCGTCCTTGCCGGCGAGGTGCCATTCCTCGCCGTACTCGCCGCCGCCGCGCACGTGCGCGAGCGCGAAGATCCCGCCCTTCTCGAACCACGCCATCCGCGCCGCCGAGAACGTCGGGTTCATCGAGATTCCGTACGCACCGTACGCGTACATCAGCGTCGGGTTCGAGCCGTCGAGCTTCATGTCGCGGCGGTGGACGATCGAGAGCGGGATCGGCGTTCCGTCCGACGCCGGCACCTTCACCTCGTCGGCGACGATGTTCGAGAAGTCGACCGGCGAGGGCGGATCGAGCTTCGTGTCGAGGAGCGCGTTCGCTTTCGCGTCGTACGCGTACCAGAGCGGCGAGGCGGTCCACGAGGTGAGCTGCGCGAGAAAGCCCGGACGGTCGTATTCGGTCGCGAGCCCGGAGACGCTCCCGTTGACGGGGAGCGGGATCTCGCGCACCGTGCCGTCGTATCCGACGCGCGTGATGCGGCCCAGGCCGTCTTCGCGCGAGGCGACGTAGAGCGCGTCGCTCGCGTTGCCGAGGCCGTCGATGACGCGCGCGCCGGCGGGGACGACGTCGGTCGCCTTCGCGATCGAACCCTTCACCAGATCGAACTTGACGATCTTGTAGCGCGGCGCGTCCTTCGCCGTCATGACGTAGACGGTGCTGTCGTGGATCACCGCGTTCGTCACCTTGTCCTCGGGACGGATCACGAGCTTCCACGGCACCGTCGCGGGTTTCGAAAGAGCGCTCTTCGGCGCCGCATAGACGGTCACGAACTGCTCGACGCCGTTGACGAGCACGCCGCCGACGTACGGGGATTCCGGCGAGACGCCGAGCGAAGCGAACATGTTCGGCGCGACCTTCAGCTTCGGGTTCACGCCGGCGCCGAACACCGCGACGTCGGCGCTTCCCGGCTGGCCGAGAACGTGCTTGTACGTCCGCACGTTCATGTATTTCGCCATCGGCGAGTCGCCCGCGCGCATCTCCTGGCGCTTCATGTAGTAGAACGACTTGCCGTCGTCGGACCACGACGTGACGCCGAAGTCGGCGCGGTCGGAGCTGTCGGGCAGCGTCGCCCCGGTCGCGACCTCGACGACGCGCACGACCGCGTTCTCCGAACCGCCGGCCGACAGCCCGTACGCGACGCGCGCGCCGTCGTTCGACACGTTGAAAAACGAGATCGCTTGGCGCGGCCCGGGAAGCGCGTCGGGATCGACCAGGACGCGTTCGGCGCCGCCGATCCCTGAGCGCACGTAGAGTTTCATCGAGTTCGCGCCGGGCGGCAGCTTTTCGTAGAAGTACGCGCCGTGTCGCGAGACGACGTCGTACGAGACGTTCGAGGTCTCCGAGAGCGCGAGCAACCGCGCCGCCAGGCCGGCGCGCCCGGGGATGGAGTCGAGCACCGCGCGGGTGCGGTCGTTGTGCGCCTTCAGAAATGCTTGCAGGTCGGCGCCGCCGCTCTCCATCCAGCGGTACGGGTCGACGACCGTGGTCCCGAAGTAGGTGTCGGTGACGGGGATGCGCTTCGCTTGCGGTGGCGACGGGATAGCGGCTTGGCCGAGCGTCGTGCAGGCCAGGACGGCGGCGACGGCGAGCACGGAGACCTTCGGGCCCATGCTGACGGGTGGGACGCCGAGGCCGCGAAGCCCTCTGTGGACGGCTCGGGTTGCAGGGGAAAACGATGCAACGCGAGTGCCACCGCCCGTGTTCTTCCGGCGGCCCAAACCCAACCGGAGAACACCATGATCCTCTTCCTCGTCCTCGCGACCGTCGTCGCCGTGGGACTTGCCTCAATCGCGCTGGCGGAACCGCGCCGCGCGCCGTATACCGGCGTGTGGAACGACGAAGCCGAACGGCGGATGCTTCGTGAGGGACGGGCCGGCAGCGCTTGGTGGTGACGTGGCCGTTGCGTACCCCTGTGAGTGCCCCGACGCCGACGCGATCCTCGCCTGCGCGCTGGCGCACGACGTCGATCGTGCCTTCGAGCAGCTGGTGATCGCGTACCGGGTGCGGATCGTCACCTTCGTCGCGCGGATGCTGCATGACGACGCGCGCGCCGAGGACGTCGCGCAGGACGTGTTCGTGCGCGCCTACCGGGCGCTGCAGACGTACTCCGCCGAGCGGCGCAGCGAGCTGCGGCTGCGGTCGTGGCTGTTCGCGATCGCGCACAACCTGACGCGCAACGTTTTCCGTGACGCACCGCCGCTCGCGGAGCCGCTTGAGTACAGCGACGGTGCGCCGCGCGCGGAGCTGCTCGCCCCCGAACCGGGACCGGAGCAGCTCGCGCTGCGCGAAGAGGCGTGGAAGTCGGTCGACGAAGCGATCGCGCGGCTCACGCCGGCGCTGCGCTCGGCGTTCGTGCTGCGCTACGTCGACGATCTGCCGTACGACGAGATCGCCCAGACGCTGGGTCAACCGGTCGGAACGGTGAAGGCGTCGGCGCACCGCGGCCTGCTCGCCGTTCGCGCGCAGCTGGAGAAGAACGATGGCTGATCTGCACGATTACGGCGCCGCGACGCGGCGCAGCGTGGCGTCCGATTTCACGACGAAGATCTTCGTCGGAATCGGGCTCGACCGGTACGCCGAAGCGACGTCCGCGCTTGGCGAAGTGTACGTCGCCTGGAGTGCGCGCGGCGTCTCGGCGGTGCGGCTTGCCGGCGACGAGGCGGCGTTCGAAGCGTGGTACCGCGAGCGGTTCGCGTGCGGCTGCGTCCCGGCGGTCGAGGACGACGAGATCGTTGCGGCGGCGCGCGCGAAGCTATGGGGACAGGACGTCGAGGTACCGCTCGATCTGCGGGCGTGCTCGGAGTTCGAGCAGCGGGTGCTGCGCCGGGCGAGCGAGATCGGGCACGGGCACGCGCGGTCGTACGGCTGGCTCGCGCGCGAGGCAGGTGCGCCGGAGGCGAAGCGCGCGGTCGGCAACGCGCTCGGCGCGAATCCGGTCCCGCTGCTGATCCCGTGTCATCGCGTGATCCGCGCCGACAACAGCGTCGGCGGCTACGTCTTCGGCAGCGAGGCGAAGCGCAAGCTCCTCGAACGCGAAGGGGTGGACTTCGCCGCGCTGGCCGAGGTCGCGCGGCGTGGTTTCCGCTACATCGGATGCGACGACGGATCGTTCTGCCTGCCGACCTGCGGCGGGCCCTGCGGCTTGGTCGCGCAACACCTCGACGACGATTCGGGCTACTTCGGTTTGCATTCGTTGGAAGAAGCGCACGCGCATGGGTTGGTGCCCTGCAAGCAGTGCCGCCCTGTCGCGGCGTAACCGCGGGAGTTCGCCCGAGCGGGACGAAGCCTTCGGCGCGTGAACGGACGCCGCGTCGAGCGCACGCAGGTCGGGATCGTCGGAGCGGGCCCGGCCGGATTGGTGCTCGCGCTGCTGCTGCGGCGGCGCGGGATCGAGTCGGTCGTCATCGAGTCGCGGAGCCGTGCGTACTGCGAGCAGCGCGTTCGCGCCGGCGTGCTCGAACAGGGCACCGTCGACGTGCTGAACGAGAACGGCGCCGGCGAGCGGATGCGGTGCGAAGGGCTCGTTCACCACGGGATCTATTTGCGCTTCGGCGGGCGCAGCCGCCACATCGACTTTCCGGCGCTGACCGGGAAGACGATCACCGTCTACGGGCAGCACGAGGTCGTCAAAGACCTGATCGCGGCGCATCTCGGCGAAGGCGCTCCGCTGCGGTTCGAGGTGCAGGACGTGCGGCTCGAAGGGCTCGCGAGCGAACGGCCCTCGATCCTTTATCGCGACGCCGACGGAGCCGCGTGCGAGCTGGTCTGCGATTTCGTCGCGGGCTGCGACGGGTTTCACGGCGTCTCTCGCGACAGTATTCCGGCCGCCGCGCTCACTGTGTTCGAGCGCCTCTATCCGTTCGCGTGGCTTGGGATCCTCTCGGCCTCGCCGCCGGTGTGCGAGGAGCTGATCTACACGCACCACGCGCGCGGGTTCGCACTGTTCAGCCAACGCTCGCCGGTCGTGCAGCGGATGTACCTGCAGTGCGCGCCGGACGAGAACCTCGAGGAGTGGCCGGACGAGCGCATCTGGGCGGAGCTGCACCGCCGGCTCGACGGCGAAGACCCGCCGAAGTTGGTCGAAGGCGAGATCTTGCAGAAGGGCGTGACGGCGATGCGCAGCTTCGTCGTCGAGCCGATGCGGTACGAGCGGTTGTTTCTAGCCGGCGACTCGGCGCACATCGTTCCGCCGACCGGCGCGAAGGGGATGAACCTCGCGATCGCCGACGTCGTGGTCCTCTCCGACGCGCTCGGGGCGTTCTACGGCGGCCGTGGAGACGCCGCGCTCGACGCGTACTCGGCGACGTGCTTGCGGCGGGTGTGGCGCGCCGAGCGGTTCTCGTCGTGGATGACCTCGATGCTCCACCGCGATCCCGCCGGCGATCCGTTCGGCGAACGCCTCCAGCTCGCTGAGCTCGACTACGTCACCAGCTCCCCCGCCGCCTCACAGAGCCTCGCCGAAAACTACGTCGGCCTGCCCTTCGAGCGCGCGTCGTCCGCTACGACGGCCACGCCGTAGCTTACGAGACCGTTACTTCGCCGCTTTCTTACGCGCCGTTTTCCGGCCCGTCGTCCTTCGCGACGTGGCTTTCTTCGCGGTCTTCTTGCGGCTGGTTTTCTTCCGGGGCGCGGCTTTCTTGGCTGTCTTCTTGCTGCTCGCCGCTTTGCGTGTGGCGGCGGCGCGCTTTGCGCCGCGCTTGCGTGCCGGGGTCGAGCCGGTTCCGGTGCCGCGTTTCTTGCGGGTTGCTGCAGCCTTGCGGGCGGACTTCTTGCGGGCCGAGGCGCTGCGGCGGGTGCTCGGCTGACGGCCGAGCTCGTGCCAGTCGCTCTCGGAGAGATCGACGCCGTAGTGCTTCGCGGCTTTCTTGATGTTCGCCCACGCCTGCTCGCGATCTGCGTCGGAGACGCCGCGAACTTGGTCGAACCGCGCGACCGCGTTTCGGACGTGCGACTCGTCGGTCATCGGCTCTTTGCGCTCTTTGGGATAGGCGTAGACGGAGTCCGGTAAATCTCCGCGCTCGGTGAGCTCACCGTGCTTCTCATGGGGTTTCCATGTCGCTCGTGCCATGCGACTCATGCTCCTTTCGGGACTGTTTTGGAACGTGCCCGAGTCACCGCGCCCCGTAAACCTGCGAAGCTGTTTTCGCCGGTTCCGCGGCGAGCGGCGGACGGCGCTCGTGCCAGCTCGTGTGCGCTTGAAAGGTGCGGCCCAGTGCGAACGCGGCGGACGGATCGCCGGCGACTCCGATGATCTGCATCCCGAGCGGCATCCCGGCGGGCCCGAACCCGATCGGCGCGGCGACGACCGGAAGCGCGAACGCGCTCGCCGGCGTGACGAGCGGGATCGTCTCGTCACGGAACGTCTTGCGGGCAGGCGCTACGGGCGCTTCCGAGCCCACCGAAGGCGCCAGCGCGACGTCGTAGCCGCGCGTCGCGGCGTTCCACGTCGTGCGAGCGTTCGCGATGATCCGCCGTGCCGCGGTTTCTTCGGCTTCGCCGACCCCGAGGGCGTATGCGACGCGCGCGCGGACGTCTTCGCCGTACTCGTCGCGGTGCTCGGCGAAGAGCGGTCCGTGAACGCGCGCGGCGCCGCGCTGCTGCACGACCGCGACGGCGGCAACGAGCTCGTCGTCCCACCAGCCGACGTCGTCGACCGAAATCCCCGCGTCGCGCAGCGCGCTCACCGCTTCGTCGAGCGCGGCGCTGACGGACGCCTCGACGCCGTCCCACACGCCGCCGCGCAGGCGGCAGATGCGCCGTACCGTTGCCGGCGCGACCGGCGCGCCGGCGAGAACCTCGTACACGCGCTGCACGGTCGCGAGGTCGCGTCCGAACGGGCCGACGGTGTCGAGCCCGATCGCGAGCGGAAAGATCCCGTCGATCGGGAGCGCGCCGGTCGCCGGACGCAGACCGCAGACGCCGTTGAGCGCCGACGGGATCCGAATCGAGCCGAGCGTGTCGGAACCGAGTGCGACGTCGCAGAGCTCCGCGGCGACCGCTGCACCGGAACCGCCGCTCGAGCCGCCGACGATCCGCGCCGGATCCCAGGGGTTCCCGGTGCGCCCGAAGTGCGGGTTCTCGGTCGTGATTCCCCAGGCGAACTCGTGCGTGTTGACCTTCCCGACGATCAGCGCACCCGCCGCTCGCAGCGCCGCGACGACCGGCGCGTCCCGTTCCGGATCGCGCCGGAAAAACGACGATCCCGCGCGCGTCGGAAGCCCCGCGACGTCGATGATGTCCTTCACCGCGACGGTCCAACCGTGCAGCGGCCCGCGCGCGTCTGCCGACAGGGCATCGAGCCGAGCAGCTTCACGCAGAACGGCGTCCTCGTCGATCGCGACGTAGCAGTGCAAGGTCGCGTCGACCGCGCCGATCCGGGCCAGCAGCGCGCCGGCGCGCTCGGTCACAGTTGCTTCGTGGTGCATCGCCATCGTGTGTTTCGGCCGCGCTGTCGTCGCGTCCCGCGCAGGACGAACCCGCGTCCCGACTCGCACGACGCGGGAGTGGAGCCGCGGGGACGCACGAGACCGACACGAAAGAGCGGCAGCGATGCGCAAGCCGGAGCCGTGTACGTTGGAGTCGCCGCAGGTGCGGCTGGAGCCGATGCTTCCCGATCATGCTGCAGCGCTCGAGGCGGCGGCACGCGACGGTGAGCTGTGGAAGCTGCGCGTGACGTACGCGCCCGCGCCCGGGGAAGGAGCAGCCTACGTTGCCTCGGCGCTGAAAGGCTACGAGGACGGTCACATGCTCCCGTTCGTGGTACGCGATCTCGCGAGCGGCGAGATCGTCGGCAGCACGCGCTATCACGACATCGTCCCGGAAGTCGAACGGCTCGAGATCGGCTACACCTGGTACGCCAAGAGCCGGCAACGCAGCCACGTGAACACGACATGCAAGCTGCTGCTCATGTCGCACGCGTTCGAAACGCTCGGCGCGAAGCTGGTCGGCTGGCGCACCGACAACTACAACGTCGCCAGCCAGAAAGCGATCGAGCGTCTCGGCGCCCACAAGGACGGCGTCCTACGTCACCACGCGCTGCGCCGCGACGGAACCGTCCGCGACACCGTGATGTACAGCCTCACCGCCGGCGAATGGCCGGAAGTGAAGGCACACCTGAACTACTTGCTGGAAAAACCGCGCGACGTCGCCGGCAAGAAATAGGTCGGCTACGTAGTAATTTGGCGGACGATGCAGGCGGCGGCGTTGAGCACAACCTCTGACGTTGACGTGATAACGTACGGATCATCCTTGATCGCAAGTTTCGAAGGATCCCAAAGTCCGAGGACCGCCCATTCCGGGTCGTAGTAACTCCACCATTCAGCCCCGCAATGGCGACGTGATGCGAATATCGCGCCCGCCCAGGCCTGCGTCTTGGCTCTGTCTCGCGTCACGACGTCCGTTGGTTTCGCGATGCCAAGCGAACGAAGCGCTTCGACATCGTTCAGGTCGAACACCGAGAGATCGTCCGGTGCCTCGTAGCGTGCGAGAGCATATGGTAAGCCTGATGCGTGAACGAACGTTTCCGGGCGCCATACCGCGAGACGCCCGAAGACTTCCGCAACCGCAGCCTCCGCGACCTTCGTGACGTACAGAACGTCGTACAGGTCCGGGTTGTCGATCCGGCCGAGACCGGACGGCGGCGGGACGAAAAGAGCGCCGCCCCGTTCAGATGGTGCGGCGTTTCGATCGTACGGAAAGATGCGATACAGGATCACGCGTAGGCGCCGGCCTCGATTGCCGCGAGTGCCTCGATCAGCGGCGCTGCGCCGCGGCGGACCAGAACGTCGACCGGCCGGGCGCCGTTCAGAAACGGCTCGCTTCCGACGAGCCAGTCCATCGCGATCTTCGGTTGGTACACTTGCAACGCACGCACGAGAACGTCATGCAAGTCGATGACGCGCTTTGCGTACTCGCCGCTGATCGGGTGGCGATGCGCAACCCAGTTCGACACGGTACCCGGCGCGACGTCGAGCAATTTCGCAACCGACCGGGTACCAAATGCAGCCTTCAGCCGCTCGAGAAGCGGTATGACGTCGGCTAGAGCGGACGGGTTCTTCGGCGGATCGATCGCGAGCACGGCCAGAGTCCAGAGAGCCATCAGGTCTA
>DASZGA010000060.1:0-6569 GCA_035939295.1 Candidatus Elarobacter sp.
GGCGAATAACCGCAATCATGTCGGCGCGTGTTAAACACTTCGTCTCGATCGACGGCATCTCCAGGCCGGCATCGGTGTACTCGTCGATAACGAGATACGGCTTGGTCGCACGCGCATCGACATCGGGGTTCTCGATGCGATAGTGGAACTTGCCCTGTAGCTTGTAACGGCCCACGCCCGCGAGATCGTAGCGCTTCTCATCGAAGAACAGCGACTCGAGCAGCTTCTCGGCGTTTTCCGCGTTCTCGGGTTCGCCGGGACGCAGCTTTTTGTAGATTTCCTTGAGCGCGTCTTCCTTGGTCTTGATGTCCTTGTCTTTTTCAAGGCAGTTCGCGATCAAGGGCGAGCCGTCGAACAGCGCGAGGATCGCTTCGTCGGTCTGCCAGTCGTAGCCCATGTCGGGCCGCGAGAGTGCGCGGATGAACGTGGTCGCGTAGATCTTGCGGTTCTTGTCGATGCGGACGCCGATCGTCCCCTCGGTCTCGTCGTTCTTCGTCCCGTTGTCGGTCTCGAACTCGATCCACGCGCCGCGGTTCGGGATGATCGTCGCGTTGAACGTGTCGCGGTTGTTGGTGTCCTTGTCCGCCAGGAAGTAGACGCCCGGCGAGCGGACGAGCTGGCTCACGATCACGCGCTCCGCGCCGTTGATCATGAAGGTGCCCTTGTCCGTCATGAGCGGGAAGTCGCCCATGAAGATCTCTTGGTCCGGGATACCCTTGATCTCGCCCGACTCGGCCGTGATCAAGCGAACGCGCACGCGAAGCGGCGCGCTGTAGGTCATGTCGCGCTCGCGACACTCCTCGACCGAGTACTTGGGCTCGCCGAGGCTGTGCTCGCCGAACTCCAGCACGAGGTTGCCGGTGAAGTCCTTGATCGGAGAGATCGAGTCGAACGCTTCCTTCAAACCGTCGCTGATGAACCATTTAAAGGATGCTTTCTGCAGCTCGATCAGATCGGGGAGCTGCAGAACGTCGGTGATCTTCGCGAACGAGTGACGTTCGCGCTTGGCACCTGGATCCTCGGGGAGCTCGACGGTAAACGCTTCCTCGGGAACGTGGAAGCTCGCGCTCGCAATGTTCTCTTGCTTGACCGCGGTGCCCGACCCGTTCGGCGCCGCGGGCGCCGCATCGGTCTTCTTGCGGCTGCGCGTCGTCTTGGGTTTGTCCGCCGTCGTCTTCGTCGCCATTCTGTTCTTGGGGGTCTTCCTGCGTGGGATCACGCGCGCTCGGAGGATCGGAAACGCGAAAAGGCAACGACCACCCCACCGGAGTGAGGGGTCCTCGCTCGCTTCGTTATGCCGCTATCCGCCGAGGGGCATAGGGCCGTATCCTATCACCGCCCGTCGAGCGCCGTCAAGCGGTTCGGTCGAGGGGGCGGTGATAGGCCCGGCGGTCAAGCGTTAGGCTGCGTCGCCCGTTAGGCTGCGTCGCCGCTCCCGGTGGAAAAGCCGGTATAGACGGTAGCGGTGCGGACGCTGTCGACCGCTGCCTCGAGGGCGGCGTGACGGTCCAGCTCGCAGCCACAGCTCCTGACCCGGTCGCCGGAGCAGCCGGTCTGGTCGTGATGGGTGAGTGAATGTCCGCACGGACAAAGCACCAGGTTATCCAATCGCTCGTCTCCTCGGTTGGCTGGGGCCTTCTATGTCGGGTTCGGACGAACCCACGGTTGCATGGTACCCGTCTCAGCGGGCGCTACAAACCGGGCCCTGCCCGCTTCTGCCGGTTGCCGGCCCCCCGCATCCGGCGCTTCGAACCTCCCTAACGAGGGATATCCGGCCAAAGTTCGCCCGCTTGCTCGGCTCGGACCAGCTACGCGGCCGCGAGGCCGAGGCGGAGCATCTCCGCGGCCTTCCCGTAGCACGGGCACGAGACTGCGGTGAGTCGCGCGTCGTCGACGATCCGCACCCGCGCGTAGCCGTGCGCGACGAGCCCGTCGTCGACGAACCGTCCGAGGACGGTGACGACGCTCGCGCGGCGGACGCCGAGCATCATCGCGACGACGTCCTGCGTGATCTGAATTTCCTCGCCGACGCGGTCGCGCGTCGCGAGCAGCCACTTCGCGAGCCGCTGCTCGATCGTGTGGCGCGCGTTGCAAGCGATCCACTGCCCGCGGATCGCGCGCAGCGCCGCGAGGTAGCGGCGCGCTGCGTCGCGCAACGCCGGGTCGCGCTCGAGCGCGTCGAGGAACACCTGCGCGTCGAGCCGCGCGAAGCGTCCGGGCGATTGCACGACCCACGTATCGGGCGTGGTGTGCGCGCCGATCACCAGCTCGACACCGAGGAACCCTTCGGCACCCGAGGCGTCGACTTCGACGTTGGCGTCGCCCTCGAGCGGCCGCAGCGTCGAGACGATCCCGGAGAGCGGGAACCACACCGCATCGATCGTTGAGGCGGGCGGTTGCAGCACGTCGCCGATTCCGCCGCCGTGCGCCGTCATCCGGCTCTCGAACAGCGAGCGGGTGGTCGGCGCGAGCGCGCCTAGGAATCGATTCTTCTCCGCAGTTCCGGCCAGCATACGGGAAATGTCATACCCGTACATTTTGGCAACTATAAACGGTCATAGGACGATCGGCCTATGGTTTGGGCGGGGTGCTAAGCGGGGATGCGGCGGTCGCGCAGCATCATCGTCAGCCGCACCTCGGTCCGCGCCTGGTGCGTGCGGATCTCGACGCCGTCCATCAGCGCGCGCATCAGCGGAAGCCCGCGGCCGCGTTCGTCGCGCCGCTGCGCCGGCTTCCACTTCCCCTCGTCCTCGACGGTCACGACGAGATGCTCGTCGGTCGCCTGCGCGTGCACGCGCACGAGTCCGGGCGTGACGACGTAGGCGTGCTCGACGGCGTTCGCCATCGCCTCGCCGACCGCGGTGAGCAGCGAGAAACGGCAGTCGTCGTCGAGCAGCAGCTTCCGTGCGAAGCGCTCGAGGCTGCGGCGGACGAGCGGCACGGCGAGCGGAAGCGCGGTGAAGGTGAAGCTGAACGTGGTTGTGGGAACGTCGGCCGACGTGACGGTCAGCGTCGCTACGTCGTCGGTGTTCTCGCGCGCCGCGAAGATGCGATGCAGCAGCGCGCGCGCCGGCTCGGCGTCGAGGTGCACGACGCCCTCGCGGACCGCGTCGACCAAGCGCAGCTCCCCTTCGACGACGTCGCGCGAGTACTCGATCAAGCCGTCGGTGTAGACGGTGAAAAGCGCGCCCGGCGGAAGCGTGAACGTCCAGTCGGTCGCACCGATCGTATCCATGATCCCGAGCGGGACGCCGTCTTTCGGCAACAGCTGCACCGCGCCGTCCGGGAGCGCGAGCAGCGGTGCGGGATGGCCGGCGGAGGCGTACGTCACCGTGCTCTCGCGCGGGTCGATGATGCCGAAGATCGCGGTGACCATGACCGGGTTTGCGCGCATGTTCACGATCGTGTTCGCGCGCTCGAGGACGAGCGAGGGCGAGTTCGGGTTGAGCGCCGCCGCGCGGAACGCCTGGCGCACTTCGCCCATCACGATCGCGGCGCGCAACCCGTGGCCGGCGACGTCGCCGATCGAGAACGCGATCCGGTTGTCGGGAAGCCGGAACGCATCGTACCAGTCACCGCCGACGATCGCTTCCTGCGCTCCCGGGAGATAGGCCGCGTCGAACCCGAGCCGGTCGTCGACCGGGAGACGCTCGGGGAGAAGCGCGCGCTGCAGCGTGTCGGCGACGTGGTGCTCGCGCGTGTAGACTTGCGCCGCATCGACCGAGACGGCGACGCGCAGCGCGAGCTCCGACCACAAATCGAGACTGCTCCCCGGATCGCTCGCATCGTCGCTGCCGGAGACGCGCATCACGCCGAGCTGCTGGCCGCGCGCCACCAGAGGAAACTCCGTGGCTCCGGCGTCGACCCGGCCGGTGCGCGCGACCGTCGTGCGGATCTCGCCTTCATCGACGTCGACGGAGAAGCCCTCGGCGAAATCAGGGACGATCAGCCGGCCAACGGCGACCAGCGTCTGGACATAGTCGAAAGAGGCGGCAAGCTCGCGACTCGCTGAGACCAGCAGCCGCAGCGCCGCGGTCATGCGCCGCTCGTCGATCTCCGTCACCGCCTCGTCGGTACGTGCAGAGCCGGGCCCTCCCTGTTGGACCGGCGATACCCTCGCTTGCTC
The DNA here is from genome assembly GCA_035939295.1 of Candidatus Elarobacter sp. Lineage (GTDB taxonomy): Bacteria > Vulcanimicrobiota > Vulcanimicrobiia > Vulcanimicrobiales > Vulcanimicrobiaceae > Vulcanimicrobium. The sequence goes on from DASZGA010000060.1 coordinate 4,127, forward strand.
GTTTCCAAACGTCTCGGGCGACTGCGCGTTCTCGCGCACTGCGCTTGACTTCACGCTCGCCGCGGTCGACTACTGAAGCATGAAGTTTCGCGTACCCACGGACCCCTCGCTCGACCGGTGACGTTCCGTTCGCGGCTTCCGTACACTACACTAGCGAGGACGCGCGCAAAGTTTTGCGCGTGCCGACGACGGGTAGCTTGCTCGTCAATAGACCGGTTCGACGCCCCACCTAGCCGGAGCCGCTAGGGTAGGCGGCGTTTCGCTGTTCCGCCCCGTCAGCCCTAACCATTAGGAGAAGCGTATGCCGCCTGCGGCCGTCGCCGGAAAACCCAAGCCCAACGGGAAGCAACGCGTGGCCGAGAAGAACGGCTCCGCGAAACGCGACGGCGCCGATCACGCCAAGCGGCTCCTGCTCGGTGCGCTGCGCGCCGTTGCGCGCGGCGACTTCACGGTGAAGATGCCGACCTCGCTCGACGGCCTGGACGGCGACATCGCCGAGGCCTTCAACGAGGTCGTCGGCTGGAACGCGCGCGTGCTCAAGGAGATGGAGCGGATCTCGAACGTCGTCGGCGTCGACGGCCGCCTCGGACAGCGCGCGGAACTGAAAGCGCCCGGCGGGTTTGGAGAGAAGCTGCTCTTCGCGAACCGGCTCATCGACGACCTCACCCACCCGATCGCGGAGACGAGCCGCGTGCTCGGCGCGGTCGCGCGCGGCGACCTCTCGCAGCAGATGGCGCTCGAGGCCGACGGACGCCCGCTCAAGGGCGAATTCCTGCGCAGCGCGCGGACGATCAACGCGATGGTCGACCAGCTCAACGCCTTCGCCGGCGAGGTCACCCGCGTTGCCCGCGAAGTCGGTTCCGAAGGGATCCTCGGCGGCCAAGCGCACGTGCGCGGCGTCGCCGGAACGTGGAAAGACCTCACCGACTCGGTCAACTCGATGGCCGGTACGCTGACGAACCAGATCCGCAACATCGCCGACGTCACCACCGCCGTCGCGAACGGCAACCTCTCGAAGAAGATCACCGTCGAAGCGCGCGGCGAGATCCTGCAGCTGAAAGAGACCATCAACACGATGGTCGACCAGCTCAACACGTTCGCAGCAGAGGTCACGCGCGTCGCGCGCGAGGTCGGTTCCGAAGGGCGGCTCGGCGGTCAGGCCGACGTCCGCGGCGTCGCCGGCACGTGGAAAGACCTCACCGACTCGGTCAACACGATGGCCGGTAACCTCACCTCGCAGGTCCGCAACATCGCCGAGGTGACGACCGCGGTCGCGAAGGGCGACCTCTCGAAGAAGATCACCGTCGACGTGCGCGGCGAGGTGCTCGAGCTCAAAGGCACGATCAACACGATGGTCGACCAGCTCAACGCGTTCGCCGGCGAGGTGACGCGCGTCGCGCGCGAGGTCGGTACGGACGGGCGGCTCGGGGGCCAGGCGGTCGTCGAAGGCGTCGCCGGAACGTGGAAAGACTTGACGGACTCCGTCAACACGATGGCGCGCAACCTGACCTCGCAGGTCCGCAACATCGCCGAGGTCACCACCGCCGTCGCGAAGGGGGACCTCTCGAAGAAGATCACCGTCGACGTGAAGGGCGAGGTCGCCGACCTCAAGGTCACCGTCAACACGATGGTCGATCAGCTGAACGCGTTCGCCGGCGAGGTGACGCGCGTCGCGCGCGAGGTCGGTACCGAAGGCCGGCTCGGCGGACAGGCGCAGGTCGAAGGCGTCGCCGGCACGTGGAAAGACTTGACCGACTCGGTCAACACGATGGCCGGTAACCTTACGGCGCAGGTCCGCAATATCGCCGAGGTGACGACCGCCGTCGCCAACGGCGACCTCTCGAAGAAGATCACCGTCAGCGTTCGCGGCGAAGTGCTCGAGCTCAAGACGACGATCAACACGATGGTCGACCAGCTCAACTCGTTCGCCGCCGAGGTGACGCGCGTGGCGCGCGAAGTCGGTACGGACGGACGGCTCGGCGGACAGGCCGACGTGCGCGGCGTCGCCGGCACCTGGAAAGAGCTGACCGACTCGGTCAACTCGATGGCCGGCAACCTGACGAACCAGGTCCGCAACATCGCCGCCGTCACGACCGCGGTCGCGCGCGGCGACCTCTCGAAGAAGATCACCGTCGACGTCAAGGGCGAGATGCTCGAGCTCAAGGCGACCGTCAACACGATGGTCGACCAGCTGAACTCGTTCGCCGGCGAGGTGACGCGCGTCGCGCGCGAGGTCGGCACCGACGGCAAGCTCGGCGGCCAGGCGCAGGTCGAAGGCGTCGCCGGCACCTGGAAAGACCTCACCGACTCGGTGAACTCGATGGCGGCGAACCTGACGAACCAGGTCCGCAACATCGCCGACGTCACCACCGCCGTCGCCAACGGCGACCTTTCGAAGAAGATCACCGTCGACGTGCGCGGCGAGATGGCGGAGCTGAAAGGT
>DASZGA010000061.1:0-7867 GCA_035939295.1 Candidatus Elarobacter sp.
GTTCGGCGGTGTGCTCGCGGTCGACGACGTCTCGTTCACGGTGCCGGCCGGTACGCTCACCGCGCTGATCGGTCCAAACGGCGCCGGGAAGAGCACGCTGTTCAACTTGCTGACGAACCTCTACCGCAGCGACGCCGGAACCGTGGCGTTGTTCGGCACCTCGCTCGCCGAAATGTCCAGCGACGCGATCGCGCGGCTGGGTTTGGTTCGAACGTTCCAAACCGCGCGTGTCTTTCCCGGGATGACGGTGCTCGAAAATGTGCTCGCCGGAATGCACGTCGCGGCGCGCGCGCCGATTTGGTCGCACGCCCTTACGCTCGGTGCCTCGCGCCGCGAAGAGCGCGCAATGCGCGAGCGCGCCGAAGCGCTTCTCGAAGCCGTCGGACTCGGCGGCTTGCAGGACGCCGACGCGATCTCGCTCCCGCTCGGAAGCCAGAAAGTCGTCGAGCTGGCCCGCGCGCTGATCGCGCGCCCCCGCGTTCTTCTCCTCGACGAGCCGGCAGCCGGGCTGAACGACGCCGAGACGGAGCAGCTCGCACGTTTGCTCGTCGCGATCCACGACTCCGGAACCACGGTGTTCGTCGTCGAGCACAACATGTCGCTCGTCATGGGGATCGCGGATCACGTCCTCGTGCTCGACGCCGGCCGCCTCATTGCGACCGGCACGCCGGCGGAAGTTCAAGCCGACCCCGCGGTGATCGAAGCATACGTCGGCCGCAGCGCTGTAGAGGCAGCGCCATGACGCACGGCGGCGCCGCCGTGGTGCGGTTGCGCGACGTTCAGGCGGGCTACGGAGCCGCGACCGTGCTGCGCGGCGTGTCGCTCGATGTCGCGGAAGGCGAGATCGTAGCGCTGGTCGGCGCAAACGGGGCGGGCAAGTCGACGCTGCTGAAGACGATCTCGGGTCTGGTTCGCGCGTGGGCCGGAGAGATCGAGCTCGACGGTGCGTCGATCGCTGCACTTTCGGCGCCGCGGCGGATCGCGCGCGGGATCGCGCACGTTCCCGAGGGGCGCGACGTCTTCGGCGGGCTGACGGTCGGAGAAAATCTGCGGCTCGGAGCGTACGCCGTGCGCCGCCAGGTTGACGCGCGCGAGCTCGATCGGCGCATCGCTGACGTTGTCGAACGTTTTCCGGTCTTACGCGACCGCCTCGACCGGCCGGCCGCGGAACTTTCCGGTGGCCAGCAGCAGATGCTCGCGATCGGCCGCGGTTTGATGGCGCGTCCGCGGCTGCTGCTCCTCGACGAACCTTCGCTCGGACTGGCGCCGCTGCTCGTCGAGCAGATCTTCGCGATCGTGCGCGATCTGCGCGGCGCAGGCGTGGCGGTGCTCATCGCCGAGCAGAATGCTCGGATGGCTCTTGCCACCGCCGACCGTGGATACATCGTCGAAAACGGACGCATCGTCGCTCGAGGCACCGGGCGCGAGCTGCTCGAATCGCAAGACGTTGTTCAGCGCTATCTCGGGATCGGCCGCCCGAGCAACGCCGCGAAGGCGGACGCGTCGGCAACAGCGCTAACCGAACGCCTTCGCATCATTCTCGACACGACGAGCGCGCCACGATGAACCGCACCGCGCGCCGTGCCGATGTGAAGAACGTTCCGCGCGCTCGCGCGACGGCGAAGCCGCCTCCCGCCGGTCAGCGTCCGACCGCATTCGACGCCGATCCGTCCCGCAGCATCGGATACCTCATTCGCGAAACGTCGCGGCTCATTCTGGCGAAGCTGCAGGCGCTGCTGGCGCCGCACGACGTCACGCTTGGTCAGTATTTCGTTCTACGGGAGCTTTGGCAGCACGAGGGGCTCACGCAGCGCGAGCTGAGCGAGCGCATCGCGATTCAAGAGCAATCAACCGTCGCGACGATCGACGCGATGGAGAAGCGCGACCTCGTCGTGCGCGTCCGCAGCACCGAGGACCGGCGCAAGATCCACATTTACCTTACGCAGCGCGGACGCGGCCTCCGCAAGAAGCTGCTAGGCTACGCGGCGAAGGTGATCAACGGCGCCACCGAGGCTTTCGACGCCGCTGAGTTGGAATCGCTGCGCGCGCTGCTGCGCAAGCTTAAGGCGAATCTGGAAACGAACTAGCCGGCCGCCGCGCTTGCAGGTGCTCCGAGCGCTTTGCCGACCTCGCGTCCGGCATACGTCACCGCTTCGCGGCCTTGGTCAAAGATCGCGATGAACGAGAAGAACGCGTGGATCATCCCGCCGTACACTCGCACGTCGACCGGGACGCCGTCGGCGCGCAGCCGGTTCGCCCACTCCAAGCCCTGATCGCGGATCGGATCGCACTCGGCAAGGATGATGGTCGCCGGCGGAAGCCCGCGCAGCGACGTGGCGCGGTCGGCGATCGCGTAGGGGACGTCTACGATCTCCGGGCGTGGGATGTGGCAGTGGTAGTAGAACTCGATCCGGTCGCCGGTCAGGAAATAGCCGTCGCGGAAGGATCGATACGAGGCGTGTTCCACGTCGTCGGCGGTGGTCGCCGGATACACCAGCAACTGGTGCGTGATCTTCGGTCCGCCGGCGTCGCGCGCTTTCAAAGCGACGTTCGCTGCGAGGCCGCCGCCGGCGCTGTCGCCGCCAATCCCCAACCTGCTCGCGTCGGCGCCGAGCTCGCCAGCGTGTACCGCAAGCCATTCGAGCGCGGCGTAGCAATCTTCGAACGGCTCCGGCGCCGGATGTTCCGGGGCACGGCGATAGTCGACCGACGCGACGACGCAACCGCTTTCTCGCGTGAGCAGCCGGCACACCGAGTCATAACTGTCGCGGCTCCCGCACACCCATCCGCCGCCGTGAAAGAACACGAACAGCGGCCGCGTCGCCTGCTCACCTTGAGGCGTGTAGACGCGAATCGGGATCGGGCCGCGCGGCCCCGGCGCTTCGACGTCAACGACGCGACCGACCTCGAGCGGCGGGCCGCCCAGTCGCGTGAACGTCTCTTCGAACAACGCACGCGCATCAGCCAGCGGCATCGTCTCGATCGCGGGACGGTTCGACGCCGCTACGACGTCGAGAAACGCGCGCGCTTGCGGGTCGAGGTTCACCGCCGCGCCGCCGTCCGCAGGCGTCATGCCATTTCTCCAGTGACGGTGCGGCGCCACAGCTCCCACGCGCGCTCGATCTGTCCGGCGTTCGACTCGCTCGACCGGGCCGACTCGCGGTCGCTCAAGAACGTCACCTCTCCCATCCGCATCGCTTCCCCTTGCAGGCGCGCGTTCACCTCTGCGTACACCGCGCGAAACACCGCTTCGCGCAGCGTCCGCCCGACCGTCGTGGAGCCGTGCCCGCGCATCAGCACGACGGTGCTCGCACCGAGCGTGCGCGCCAGCGCGTCGCCGAGCGCTTCGTCGCGCACGAGCATGTCATTATCCGGCCCCGCAGCGTCGCGAATCTCGAATACCGGCGTCCCGCCCGCGCCCATGAACGACGCCATGTGGTAGACAGGCCGCATCGAGACCCCCGAAACGATCCCGAACGGAATCACCGCCGCCGAATGGCTGTGGACGACCGCGCCGACGTCGGGTCGCGCCTTGTAGATTGAGCCGTGGATGAAGCGCTCGAGATACGGCGCGCGCTCGTCGTCAACCGGCGTCCCGTCGAGCGCGAACGTCATCACGTCGGCGGCAGTGACGAGCGCCGGCGCCATGTTGCGCGCGAGCAGAAACCGCTGCGGGTCCCGCTCGTCGCGCACGCTGACGTGACCGAATCCGTCCACGACGCCGCGGTCGTAGAGGATCCGGTTCGCGAGGACGAGGTCTTCGATCACGCCCAGGTCTTGGGCGTGTATCCCGGACGGTCGCCGATCTTCTGCGACGCCATCGCCGTCGTCGCGGCCTTCGCCCACGGCGAGTCGCACGTGCCGTCGGATTCCGACGCCGGCACCTCGCCGACGATGTCGAACATGAACTGCGTCTTGTCGAACTGCTTCTGCGACACGCTCGCACCCGCGTACGTGTCCTGAACGCACTGGTGATCGCAGCCGCGGTAGGTCGAGCGCGAGCTCTTCGCGCCGTTGAACGAGTAGTTCGCGAACGCGTCGGCGAGCTTGTCGGCTTTCGTCGTGCCGGCACCCTTGATGCGCTCCATCAGCGACCACGCCGACATGTAGCCGAGATAGTGGCGGCCGCCGATCGGCCCTTTGATCCCCTGGCGCAACCGCTGCGCGAGTTTCGCCGCCGACGCCGAGACGCTAGGCGCCCACAGCACCGGAAACGTCGCACCGCGCACGTCGTCCAGCGGAAGCGCCTTGTAGTAGATGTCTTCCAACGAGATCCCGGTGAGATGCTGCTTCTTGTGCAGACCGAACTGCACCCATTGCTTCGCGGTGTTCGCCGCGTCGAGACCGCTGTTGCACAGCACAAATACGTCGGCGTCGCTGTTGCGCAGCTTCGTGAGCACCGGCGAGAAATCGCTCGTACCGAGCGGGACGATGTCGTGCCCGACCTCGGTGCCGCCGGCGCGGTGAAGCGCGTCGGACATCTGCGCGTATGCATCCTTGCCGAGCGCGTAGTCCGCTTGGATGAAGTACCACTTCTTCCCGAGCGCGAGCGCGCGGCGGACGACCGGCTGCAGCAGCATCCGCACGTTGGGACCGAAGCGGTACGTCAGCTTCGACGCCTTCGCCCCGGTGAGCGAGGAGTCTTGAGGACCCAGCGACATGTTGAAGACGCCGAGCTCGAGGGCGAGCGGCGCGAGCGCGAGTGCCGAGCCCGACGACGTGCCGCCGTACAGCACGTCGACGCCCTCCTGGCCGACCAGACGCCGCGCTTCGGTCGTCGCGACCGCCGGCTTCGAGGTGTCGTCGCCGAAGACGAACTCGAACTTCACCCGGCCCGATTTGTTCTGATCGGCGAGCGCGAGCTCCGCGCCGAGGCGGTGCACCGCTCCGAGGTCGGAGAAGACGCCGCTGAAGGAGTCCAGGAAGCCGATCTTCACCGTCGCAGCAGGTCCCGCGGCGAGCGTGAATCCTGGGGTCGCGAGTGCGGCCGCGCCGGCGGCCGTCGAGGTCAAGAACGTCGAGCGCTTCATCGGTCGGGGCGTTCGCTCGCCGCCCGCCGTTTCCTCATACCTGGGCCTTTTTCACGCCTTGAAACGGCGGGCGGGGATGCCCACGCCTGCGACTTCTCGCGTCCAGGAGGCCGTGCGCCGCGATGTGAAAACCCGAGGTCTGATGAGCGGAGCCGTCGTTCGAACCATCGAGCGCACATCGCCGGCGGAGCTCGCGCCGCTGGCCGAGCGCGGAGTGGCCACGGTCCACGAAGCGATCGGCCGAACCGGGCTGATGGCGCCGTACATGCGACCGATCTACCGCGGCGCGTCGATTGCCGGGAACGCCGTCACCGTGACGGTCGCGCCGGGCGACAACACGATGATCCACGTCGCGGTGGAGCTGCTTCAAGACGGTGACGTTCTCGTTGTCGTGCCGACTTCGCCGTGTGTGGACGGCTACTTCGGCGATCTCTTCGGCGGGGCGCTGAAAGCACGCGGCGTGCAGGGACTTATAATCGAGGCGGGCTGTCGCGACGTGCGAACGCTCGAAGAGATGAGCTTCCCGGTGTGGTCAAAGGCGATCTTCGCGCAGGGCACTGTGAAAGAAACGCTCGGCGACATCAACTTGCCGGTTGTGTGCGCGGGACAGCGCGTCGAGCCGGGCGATGCGATCGTCGCCGACGACGACGGCGTGCTCGTGGTGCCGCGCGCGCGGATCGCCGAAGCGCTCGACGCGTCGGCCGCACGAATCGAAAAGGAAGCGAAGAATCGCGCGCGGTTCGCCGCGGGCGAAGTTGGCATGGACGTGTACGGAATGCGCGAGCGGCTCGCCGCCAAAGGCCTGAAGTATTACGAAGACGCGCGCGCATTCGCGGAGGGACGAAGCTCATGACGCAGACCGCGATCCCGTGCACGCTGATGCGCGGCGGCACTTCGAAGGGACCGTTCTTCCTTGCCTCCGATCTGCCGGCCGATCCGGACGTTCGCGACCGTGTGCTGCTCGCCGCGATGGGTTCGCCCGACGCGCGACAGATTGACGGGATCGGCGGCGCCGACACGCTGACGAGCAAAGTTGCTATCGTATCGCCGTCGTCGCATCCGGACGCCGATGTGGACTATCTGTTCTTGCAAGTCGTGCCGGACGAGCCGCGCGTCGACGCGTCGCAGAACTGCGGGAATATGCTCGCCGGGATCGGTCCGTTTGCGATCGAGCGCGGACTCGTCGCGGCGACCGGCGACGAAACGAAAGTCCGCATCAACATGGTGAACACCGACAGCATCGCGATCGCCACGGTGCAAACGCCCGGCGGCCGCGTGCGCTACGACGGCGACGCGCGGATCGACGGCGTTCCGGGAACCGCCGCGCCGATCGTGATCGACTTCCTCGACATCGCAGGCTCGAGCACCGGCGGCGCGCTGCTTCCGACCGGCAACGCACGAGACATCGTCGAGGGGGTTGAGGTAACGCTGATCGACAACGGAATGCCGGTCGTCGTGATGCGCGCGTCGGACTTCGGCAAGACGGGCCACGAATCGCCCGACGAGCTGGAGGCCGACGCCGAGCTCAAAGCGCACGTCGAAAAGGTTCGGCTCGCCGCCGGCAATCTGATGAACCTCGGCGACGTGTCGAAGAAGACCGTTCCAAAGATGTGCCTCGTCGGAACGCCGGAGCACGGCGGCGCGGTGTCGACGCGCAACTTCATCCCGAAGAAAGTGCACAAGGCGATCGGCGTCTTCGGCGCGGTGAGCGTCGCGACGGCGTGCGCGTATCCCGGGACGGTCGCCGCGGAGATCGCCGGCGGCGGCGGTCAGCTCGGCGCGCGCACGCTCGAGATCGAGCATCCCACCGGGTTCTTCACCGTCCAGATGATGCTGGTCGACGACGGCGGGAAACCACGCGTCGAACGCTCCGCGCTGCTGCGCACGGCCCGCGCGCTGATGACCGGCGAAGTCCTCGTCCCCTCCGCCGTTTGGGACCGCACCCTGCAAGGAACCTACGCGTGATCGTCGACTGCCACGGCCACTACACGACCGCCCCGAAACCGCTTCAGGGCTTCCGCGACGCGCAGATCGCCGCGCTCGACGAACCCTCGAAAGAACCGTCGCTCGACAGTATCAAGATCAGCGACGACCAGATCCGCGAGAGCCTCGAGAACGCGCAGCTCAAGTTCCAGCGCGAGCGCGGCACCGACCTGACGATCTTCTCCCCGCGCGCGTCCGCGATGGCGCACCACATCGGAACCGAAGCGACGAGCGTCGCGTGGACGCGCGCCTGCAACGACTTGATCGCGCGTGTCTGCGAGCTCTATCCGCAGAATTTCGTCGGCGTCTGCCAGCTTCCGCAATCGCCCGGCGCGCCGCCGGCGAACAGCGTCCGCGAGCTGGAACGCTGCGTGAACGAGCTCGGCTTCATCGGCTGCAACCTCAACCCCGACCCGTCGGGCGGGTACTGGACCAGCCCGCCGCTGACCGACAAGCACTGGTATCCGCTCTACGAGAAGATGGTCGAGCTGGACGTCCCCGCGATGGTGCACGTCAGCTCGTCGTGCAACCCAAACTTCCACGCGACCGGCGCGCACTACATCAACGCCGACACGACCGCGTTCATGCAGTTCCTGACGTCCGACCTGTTCAAAGACTTCCCGACGCTGCGGTTCGTGATCCCACACGGCGGCGGCGCGGTGCCCTATCACTGGGGCCGCTACCGGGGGCTTGCGCAGGACATGAAGCGCCCGCCGCTCGGCGAGCTGCTGCTGCACAACGTCTTCTTCGACACCTGCGTCTACCACCAGCCGGGGATCGACTTGCTCGCAAGGGTGATCCCGGTGGAGAACATCATCTTCGGCTCCGAGATGGTCGGCGCAGTGCGCGGAATC
>DASZGA010000062.1:0-51396 GCA_035939295.1 Candidatus Elarobacter sp.
TCCCGGCGCGGTTGGCGTCGAAGACGGCGCGCGCGCGGGCCGCCACCTCGGGCGAGGGTCCGGTCGCGACCGGCGGCGGGAGCGGCGTTTCGTCGGCGGCCGCGGCGGGCGCCGGCGAGGGCGCCTGCTGCTCGGGCGCGGCCGCAAGCAGTGGTAAGGCGAGCCCGGTCAGGAGCGCGCACGCGAGCAGACGCCGCACGATCATGGGCCCGCTCCATTCCACGGGGAAAGGAGAAGCCCCCGCGAGCCTTTCACGGGGGCCTCATACTTTGGGGCGATGCTGGCTAGGGATGGGTCATGTTGGCAGGCACGACGTACTTGTCGAAGTCCTCGCTCCCGACGTAGCCGAGCGCGAGCGCGGCGTCCTTGAGCGTCGTCCCCTCGTGGTGTGCCTTCTTTGCGATCTCGGCCGCCTTGTCGTAGCCGATCTTCGGCGTGAGCGCGGTCACGGTCATCAGCGACTCGCTGAGGTACTTGGCGATCACCGGCTCGTTGGCCTCGAGGCCCTCGATCGCGTGCTCGCGGAACATCGTGCACGCGTCCTGCAGCAGCCGGCACGAGTGCAGGAAGTTGTAGATCATCACCGGGTTGAAGACGTTCAGCTCGAAGTTCCCTTGCGAGCCGCCGAACCCGATCGCAACGTCGTTGCCAAAGACTTGCACGCAGACCATCGTCATCGCTTCGGACTGCGTCGGGTTGACTTTCCCCGGCATGATCGACGAACCGGGCTCGTTCTCGGGCAGGATCAGCTCGCCGATTCCGGCGCGCGGACCCGATGCCAGCCAGCGGACGTCGTTCGCGATCTTCATCAGCGAAGCGGCGAGCGTCTTGAGCGCGCCCGATGCGGCGACGACCTCATCGTGCGAAGCGAGCGCGGCGAACTTGTTCGGGTGCGAGCGGAACGGCAGCCCGGTCAGCTCGGCGATCTTCTTCGCGGCGCGGTCGGCGAACTCGGGATGCGCGTTGAGCCCCGTCCCGACCGCGGTTCCCCCGATTGCGAGATCGTAGAGGTCGTCGAGCGCGAAGCGCAACCGCTTCAGGTCGCGGTCGAGCTGGCTGACGTAGCCGGAGAACTCCTGGCCGAGCGTCAGCGGCGTCGCATCTTGAAGATGCGTGCGGCCGACCTTGACGATGTGGTCCCACTGTTTCGCCTTGGCGTCGAGCGCGTCGCGCAATTGCTCGACGGCCGGGAGCATCTTGACCATCGCTTCGGCCGCCGCCATGTGCATCGCTGTCGGGAACGTATCGTTCGAGGACTGCGACATGTTGACGTGGTCGTTCGGGTGGACGGGTTTCTTCGACCCCATCTCGCCACCGGCGATTTCGATCGCGCGGTTCGAGATGACCTCGTTGACGTTCATGTTCGTCTGCGTCCCGGATCCGGTCTGCCAGACGCGCAGCGGGAAGTGGTCTTGCAGCTTCCCGGCGATCACCTCGTCGGCGGCCTGCGCGATGAGGTTCGTCTTCTCTTCGTCCAGCTTGCCGAGGTCGCGGTTCACCAGCGCGGCGGCTTTCTTCAAGACGGCCATCGCTCGGATGATCTCGCGCGGCATCACGTCGCGTGGCGTCGAGTCGTCGCCGATATCAAAATGGATCAGCGAGCGCGCCGACTGTGCGCCATAATACTTGTCGGCGGGGACGTCGATCTTCCCCATCGAGTCGCTCTCGGCGCGGGTGCGGCCGACGGAGCCGTTCGTCTGCGTGGTGGACATGGGATCGGGTTTCGGCGGAACTCCCCCCGGGCACTCCGCGAGAAACGTCGCAGCGGCGCCCGGACGCGGCATTCCCCCGTCAGATTTGGCACTAGGCCCCAACCCCCAGGTCACTGTATACTTTAGGAGTCGTTCTCGCCCCGGAAGGAGCGTCTTCCATGCGTTTGCTGCGTACCATCGCCGTTGCCGCCGCCCTGATGGCGGCCCAAGCCGGATCCGCTCTCGCCACCGAGACGACGCTCATCGCGCCCGGCGGTACGCTTCGCAACGACCCGGCGGTCCTCGACGCCGCACGGGCCAAGGTCGCCGCCGGCGACACCAAGGGCGCGATCGCGGGGCTGGCCCCGTACGTCGCCGACCACCCGCAGGACGTCGCCGCCGGGCGGCTCCTCGGCGACCTCTACTTCCGCGTCCCGGACTACGCCAAGGCCGAGAAGATCTGGAAGACGCTGATCGCGATCGACGCCGCCGACCGCGAGACGCACAGCCGGCTGGGCGCGCTCTACGCCGTCCAGGACCGGATCAGCGAGTCGATGTCCGAGTTCCAGTTGAGCCTCCCGAGCCGCACCGGCTACGCCGGGCTGGTCATGGTGCACAAGAAGCTCGGCGATCTGCAGCAGTACATGGCGATGCTCCAGTTCGAGACCGACCAGCACCCCTTCAACCTCGCGAAGTGGGCCGAGCTCGGGCAGGCGCAGCGCGCGCTGCACCATTACGACGCGGCGCTCGACGCGTTCAACCACGTCGTCGCCATCCGGCCGTCCTCGTGCAGCGCGCGGGTCGACGTCGCGAACGCGCTGGTCGACCTGAGCCGGATCGACCCGGCGATCGTGCACCTCAAAGCCTGTCTCGCCGTCGACGCCAACTACTATCCGGCGGTGGTGAACTTGGGCGAAGCGTATCTCGAGAAGAACGACATCGTCACCTCGCGCCCGTTCCTCGACCGCGCGCTCGCGCTGCGCCCGGAAGGTCCCGAGGCGCTGGTCGACATCGGCTACATTTACGACGCGCAAGGCGACTGGAAGACGGCGATCACGTACTACAACCGCGCGATCCGCTCCGACCCGCTCCGCCCCGAGGCCTACATCGACCTCGGCTACGACTACAACGAGCACCGGCTCTTCCCGCTCGCGGAAGCCGCGTACTTGAAAGGGCTCGCGGTCTCGCAGGACGACGGCCGGCTCCACTACATGCTCGCGGTCACGTACAACTTGCAAGGCAAGATCGCGCTCGCGCGCGACCAGTACCGCCACGCGATCGACTCGGCCGAACCCATCGTGGTGAACGCGGCGCAGCGCGAGCTCGCGCTGCTGCCCTCGCAATAACGACCGCGCACGAATCGTCCGAACGGTGCCGCTGCAGAACCGCGTAACGCCGTTCGGCGAAATCGTCGCGCTCCCGGGGCGCGGGACGCTGATGGGCAACCGCGGTGTCGTCCACAACGACGACCGCCGCATCGTGCGCCCGTGGCAGGTGCGCCGCTGGATCGCGTGCCGCCTCGAGTTCCGCGGCCGCCGCCGCCGCGCGCTGATGCAGCCGCGGCGCTGGACCGAACTGTTCTTTCTCGACGAAGCGGCGGCGTTCGCGGCGGGGCATCGCCCCTGCGGCGAGTGCCGCAACGCGGACTACCGCCGCTTCCGCGCGCTGTGGGAGCGCGTGCACGGCGGACCCGCGGACGCCGACGCGATGGACCGCGTGCTGCACGAGCAGCGCGCCGAGGGCCGGCGGAAGCGCACCTACCGCGCGCGGCTCGCCGATCTCCCCGACGGCGCGTACGTCGCACTGGACGGCGCCGCATGGCTGCTGTGGCGGGGCGAGCTGTTGGAATGGACCGACGGCGGCTACGCACGCCGCGTCCGTATCGGCCGGTCCGCCGAGGCCGACGTGCTCACGCCGCCTTCGATGATCGCGCTGATCGGCGCCGGCTACGAGGTCGCCGTTCACCCAAGCGCCGAGGGGCATTCCGTTAAGCCGGCTTGACACTTCTCGGGAAATTAGGCCGAAAGGCCCATAGTGTAAACGGCCGATCAAGCGGCCGTTTTCTTTTTGCTCTCGGCAAGGTTGCGCTAGACCGTACGATAGCGCTCCCTGCTAGTATCATCGTCGGCCGCTCCGCGTCACTACGGTAGCGGCGTTCCGCACGTTACCAGGAGTTAACACAACAATGCGCAGCATCGCGGCGTCGTCGCTCGTCGTTCTCGCGCTGATCCTCCCCGGGATCGCATTCGCGAAGCCGAACGTCACGCTCAAGCTCACGGGTTCGGTGGTCGCCAAAGCCGCCGACGGCAAGGTGACGCACTCGCCGCTCGCGGGCGCCAAGCCGGGCGATCAGATCGAGTGGGACATCGTCGCGGTGAACGCCGGCGACACGGCGGCGATGAAGCTCGCCACCGTGGAGCGCGTCCAAGCCGGGACGGCGTACGTCGCCGGATCGGCGCACGGCTCTCACGCTCGCGTCGAGTTCTCGCTCGACGGCAGGACGTGGTCGGCGGCGCCGACCGTCACCGTCAGGCGCGCCGACGGGACGACCGAGGTCAGGAAAGCCGACCCGTCGCTCTACACCGCGCTGCGCTTCGTCGCCGACGGCGCGCTCGCGCCGAAAGGCTCGGAGAGCTACAGTTACGAGGTCCGCGTCAAGTGATGCGCACCTTCAATCATCTCCTGCGCGCGTGCGCCGTTCTCGTCGCGCCGCTCGCGGCCGGCTTCATCATCGCGTCGGCTTCGCCCGCCCTGGCCAACGGCGGAACGTCGGCCGGGACGGCGATCACCAACACTGCCACCGCGACCTACTCCGACGGAACCAACAACTACAACTCACAGTCGAACACCGTCACCACGACGGTGCAGAACGCTCCGGCGCTCTCGATCGCTCCGCCGCAAGGGACGCCGGGCTCGACCCCGGTCTCGCAGGCGCAGCAGGTCACCGACACCTACACGCTGACCAACCTCGGTAACGGGCCGGGCTTCTTCCAGCTCACCGGCGCGCTCGGCACCGCCGAAGGCGTCACCGCCGGCAACGGAACGTTCAACAACTTCATCGTGAACGTCCCCGGTCAGGCGCAGCAGACGTTCGCGACGGTCGCCGCGGTCAACAACTACCTCGCCACCGGCAACGCCGGCGGACCGTTCACGGTCCCGCAGGCCGTCGGCGCGCCGACCGGCGCGAACCAGATCACCGTCGGCGTGCAGTACACCGCGACGAACACCGCCAGCGGAACGATCACGACGAACCTCACGCCGACGATCACGCAGCCGATCGCGGGAACCGCGCCGGCGGTGACCTCCGCGAGCGTCATCGGACAGTTCAACGACCCGGTGACGAACGATGCCCACATCGACGTGCAGAAGATCGCCGCGATCAGCGGCACGCCTGCAGCGCCGCTCATCACCTACACCGTTCGCTTCAACAACGGCGGTGGCCGCGACGCCATGCCGGTCGTGCGCAACGGTCTCCCCGCGGGTGCGGGGATCACCGGCGCGGGCTTGATCTTCACCGATCACCTGCCGCAATATCCGGCCGGCACGAACCTCACGCTGCACACCGCGACGCCGCCGGCGTTCGTGACGCAGCCGGTCGGGGCGACGTTCATCTACTCGACCGACGGCGTCACCTGGACGACCTCGACGACCGGCGCGGTTTATATCGGCGTCTTCGTCCCGTCGGCGGCGCTGCACTCGCAAGGCGGCGCGTCGTTCGCGACCAACCCGGGCTCGGCGCAGAACAGCGTCACCGCCGGACAAGCGTCGCTCTCGTTCACCTTCGTGGTCGACGGCTCGACCGCCGCCGGCTCGGCGAACGCGAACGCGACGACCAACGTCGCGAACTCGCTCTACGGCGACAACGCGGGCTACATCGAAGGACCGGCCGTCACGCCGTTCACGACCCTGAACGTCGGCAACCCCGGCACGGCCGCCTCGAGCACCGCGATCGGCAACGCCAACGGCAACCTGACCGGCTCGGGCTTCATCAACTCGCCGGCGGCGCCGGGCAGCTTCGGCGTCTTCAACGGTCCGAACGGCTTCCCGCAAGCCATCGGTCAGACGAACAACAACGACGACTATACGGCCGCCTCGTACATCCCGGCGACGTACAATGCCGCCGCGAACTCGGCCGGCGCGACGATCACCGTTGCCGGCGGATCGGCGGCGATCACGTTCACGAACTCGGCGCAGAACACGTCGAACCAAGTCGACACGCTGAACCTGACGACCCAGGCGCTGGCAGCGAACCTCAGCGGCTCAGCATTGCCGGCGGGTTGGACGGTCACGTTCAAGAGCACCGGACAAGCCGCGAGCGGCGGCTGCTCGGCCGTCTCGGCGGGCACCGTGATCACGTCGGTCTGCGTGCCGTCGCTCGGAACGCAGACGTACCAGACGGTGATGACGCCGCCGGCCGGCGCGACGGTGTTCAACCCGTTCACGCCGTACGGCGTCGCCGTGAAGGCGACGTCGGTCAACGACGGTTCGGGGAACACGAACAACGTCACCAACGACGAGTTCTTCGTCGGCGGCTTCGTCAAGATGACGAAGACGGTCGACGTCGCCGCGGCGCAGCCGTGCGCGACGGCGTCGGTATGGACCAACAACGCGACGACGGTCAACCCCGGTGAGTGCGTGCGCTACACGATCACGTACCTCAACGTGGCGCCGTCGGGCGGGACCAACGACATCACGCTGAACGCGACCTCGCTGGTGGTCACCGAGGACGGAACCGCCTCGGGGAGCACCGCCGGCGTCGCCTACACCAACAACTGGGCGGCGAACTCCAACGGCCTCTTCGCGGCGCCGGTCGATGCGGGCGGAGTGCTCGGCGGCTACGTTCCGGGGCCGGGTGCGGTCGGCGCGACGAAGTTCACCGATACCATCGCCTCGCTCGTCGCGGGCGCGACGGGCAGCGTGGTCTTCAAGGTCCAGATCAAGTAAACGGATCTGAATGCCGCTTGGAGCGTTCGCGCGCATCGTGCGCACGGCCGGTCTCGTCGTATCGCTGCTCGCATGTGCGGCAGCGATCGGTGAGGCCGCTCCGGCGGGGACTTCGATCACCAATGCGGCGACGATGACCTACACCGACGCGCAAGGCGAGACGTTCACGGCGCAATCGAACGCCGTCACCGTCTTGCTCGCGGCGGTCTCGGCGATCGCCGTCATCCCGAAAGAAACGGCGGCCGACCCGGCGGCGGAAGGCTACACCGCCGGGACGCTCCTCACCAGAACCTTCACCATCACCAACGGCGGAAACGTCGCCGACGCGTATACGATCGCGGTGGCGGCAACCGGCGCCGGAACGCTCGCCTCGATCGCGTTCGTGACGAGCGCCGGCAACGTTCCGATCACGCTCAACTCGACGCTCTCACCGCTGCTGCAGCCCGGCGAGTCGATCAAGGTGCAGCTCACCGTCAACACCGCCGGCGTCGCCGTCGGCACCACCTTCCCCATCACCCTCACGGCGCGCACGACGAACATCGCGGCCGCCAACGGGCTCGTGAGCGACAGCGGACGGCAGTGGGCGATCTCCCTGCCGGGCGCCACGATCGCGGGGCCGCTCGGACCCAACACCATCGTCACGAAACTGGTGAACCAAGTGCGAAGCCATCCGGCACAGCCGGGCGAGACCGTTACCTATGCGATCTCGTTCAAGAACTACGGCGGCTCCCCGGCGACGAACGTCGTCCTGACCGACAATGTTCCGGCCGGGATCGCCGCGCTGCCGCAGACCGTCGCGCTGAACGGGACGAACATCGCCTCGGCGGCGACGCTGAACGGTCAAGTGCTGACCGTGAAGCTCGGCACGCTCGCCGTCGGCGCGACCGAGACGCTCACGTTCGACGCGAACGTGCTGAGCGGCTCGGTCGCCGGCGCATCGTTCGTCAACGTCGCGACGATTCAAGCCGACGGGATCGCGCAATCGTCGACCTCGCCGGCGAGCATCTTCATCGGTCTCGCCAACGTCGTCTACGACGGGTTCGCCGGGAGCGGTGCGCCGGTCGGCGGCGCGGTTCTCACGCTGCGTGATTTCAACACGAAGACGATCGTGGCGCTGCCGAAGACGGGAACGTCCGCGTCGTCGTCGTCGGCGCGAATGCCGCTCGAGCAGCTGATCGGCGTCCCCGCCGACGGGCTCGCGCCGAACCGCGCGAACGCGAACCCGTTCATCACCGCTTCCGACGGAACGTACAGCTTCGTCTTCGCGCCGAACCAGCTCGGCACCGCGGCCGGCCCCGCCGTCTACGAGCTCGACGCTAGCGCGCCCGGGTATCGCGACCGGCACATCCAGGTCACCATCAGCCCGGACGCCAGCGGGCTGCTCTACAATGCCGTGCTGCGCGAGCTCGACGATCAGATGCTCGCGACGCCCGGCGGCTTCGCCCTCGTCGCCAACAGCGTCTCTCTTCCTGAGGTGTTCGGTTTGCTCGGAAATCTCCCGATGTTCGCCGCGCATCCGCTCGCGGTGACCAAGACGGTCGACCGCGACGTCGCATCCGGCGGCGACCGTCTGCTCTACACGATCCAAGCCGGCGCCTCCGGCGCTTCGCTCGGCGCGACGAAGGTCGTCGACACGCTTCCGGCCGGCGTCGTCTACGCGCCGGGAACCGCGCGCGTCGACAACGTCCCGGTCGAACCGGCGCGCGTCGGGCGCACGCTCACCTGGGCGTTTCCGAACCTGTCGAACGGACACACGATCACCTACGCGTGCGTGGTGATGCCGTACGCCGCCGAAGGCGCGACGCTCGTCAACGTCGTCGACGTCGACGCGACGACCTCGAGCGGGACGCACGTCGCCGGCTTCGCCAGCGCCGACACGCGCGTCGTCTCGGGGCCGCTCGGCAACCGCATCGTCATCACCGGGCGCGTCTTCGTCGACGTGAACGGAACCGGCCGCTACCGCGAAGGCGACCGCGGCGTCGCGGCGGTTCGCATCTATCTCGAAGACGGTGAGTCGGTGACGACCGACAAGTACGGCCGCTTCACGTTCCCGTCGGTCCATCCCGGGCAGCACGTGCTGCGCGTCGACGAGTCGACGCTGCCGCCGGGCGTGCGGCCGTTCGGCGACCGCCGCTACGACAGCGCGAAGAGCATGCAGCGGCTCGTGCACGGTCTGTTCGACGCGGGGTTGATGCAGGACGTCAACTTCGCGCTTCAGGGCGCGCCCTAAATGATTCGCACGCGGATCCGCCGGACCGGCGTCGCGCTGGTCATCGCCGGGATGTTCTTGTCGACCGTCGACGTGAACCCGGCCGGCGAGATCCCGGGCGCGCTCGCCGAAGCGCCGCTCGCGCCCGCATCCGCCCCTGCGTCGCCGGAGGCGACGTCGCAGGCAACCGCACCGGCGTCTGTCGCACAGCCGTCGCCCGACGCGGTCGCGGTGCAGCAGCCCGCGGCGCCGGCCGCGTCCGACGAACCGAAAGCGCCGGAAGCCGGCGATCTCACGCATTTGACGTTCACCGCGACCGACGGCTTGAGCGCGGCGCTCGTCGCGCCCGCCGACGACGCGGTCGCACCGTCGACGACGACCTCGGTCGAAGTCGAGACCGTCCGCGGCGCCGGCGTCGAGCTGAAAATCGGCGAAGCGGTCGTCCCGTTCTCGCGCATCGGGAAGCGCACCGTCGACAACAAGACCGGCTCGACGCACTACGTCTACTACGGCGTCGTCCTCGCGCCCGGGCCGAACGTCGTCTCGCTCACGGCGCTCGGCGCCGCCGGCGCGCGCGGAACGCTCACGACGCATCACGTGTTCGGCCCCGGCCGCCCGTCGACGCTCGCCGTCACCGCGAGCGGACCGCTGCGCGCCGACGGCGCGAGCGAGAACGAGCTGCACCTCGACGGCCGCGACCGCTGGGGACACCACGCCGCGGCCGGAAGCGTCGTGCGCGTCACGCTGATCTCCGGCGACGCGCGGCTCGAGCGGCTGAAGGACGGCCCGCGCGAAGCCTCGTCGACGCCGGTCCCGCTCCCGACCTCGTCGGCCGCCGCCGATCCGCAGCTGCCGACGACGATCCGCCAGAGCGTCGACGTCGTGCTCGGCGCCGACGGGACCGCGATCGTGAAATTGATTCCCGGGCTGACGCCGGGCGATCTCCTCGTGCGCGTCGAGTCCGGCGAGACCGTGCGCGACGCGCGGTTCTTCCTCGCGCCGAACCTGCGCAAGCCGTTCGTCAACGGGCTCGTCACCGCCGGCGCCGGATCGGTTCCCGGTCCGCCGAACCAGCCCGACGGCGATCCCAACGGCTCGAGCTCGCGGCGCGGCCGCGTCGCGCTGTTCGGCACCGGCGCGCTCGGTAAATCGCTCGCGACCGTCGCCTACGATACCGCCGACAAGCTGCAGCGCACGCCGACCTACGGCGGCGCGTACAGCGGCGATCCGAACGACAAGCCGTACATCGTGACCGGCGACGCAAGCACGCGGCGCGACGACGCGCTTTCGCGCGATCATCTCTACGCGCGGCTCGACGCCGGGCGCGCAAGCGCGCAGTGGGGCGAGTTCCGCGCGCGGACCAGCGCGAACGACAGCACCCTCGGCGGCTTCGACCAGCTCGTCGACGGCGCCAAGCTGGAGCTGAACGGCCAGTTCCGGCGCGCGAGCGCGTTCGCCGCGCGCAACGACGTCGGCTACGACCGCCGCGTCTTCGCGCCGAGCGGCCTCGCGAACGGGGTCGCGCTGCGCCCCGACATCGTCGTCGGCTCGGAGATCGTCGTGCTCGCGACGATCGACGCGCACACCGGGGCGATCCTCTCGCAAACGCCGCTCACGCGCGGCGTCGACTACTCGATCGAGTACGCGACCGGCCAGCTCCGCTTCATCGACGTCCCGCTCCCGTTCGACGAAGCGTTCAACCCGCGCCGGCTGGTGATCACCTACGAGTTCAACGCGCCGGGGAACTCCGCGATGACCGTCGGCGGCCGCGCCGAGACGGCGTTCGGCCGCACGCACGCGATCAAGCTCGGCGCCGGCTACGTGAACGACAGCTCGGGTGCCGGAAACGTGACCCTCGCATCGCAAGATCTGAGCGGAACGTTCAGCGGCGGAAACTGGAACGTGACCCACGCGACGAGTCGCGGCGTGCTGCTCTCGAGCGAGGCCGGCGTCCCGCTCACCGGGAGCGGTGGCAGCGCGCTGCACGGGAGCTACAACCGCACCACCGGCGCCGACCGTCTCTCGTTGCTCTACGACCGCACCGGGGTCGGCTACTACGACCCGTTCGGCGGGCTCACGACGCCGGGGCTTCTCAACGAGCGGCTCACCTTCGCGCACAAGCTCGCGGGAAACAACGGCGAGCTGTCGCTCGACGTCGGCCACCAGTCGAACATCGCCCTCTCCGGCGGCGGCAGCAACGAGCAGACGACGGTGGCGCTGCGCGCGCGGCGCTCGTTCGGCAAACGGTTCGTCGTCAACGCCGCGATCGAACGCCGGATCGCGACGAACGGCTCGGCCGGACCAGCCCTGGGCGCCGTTGCCACGCCGATCCCGATCCCGCTGATCTCGCCGCTCCCCGGCGCGCCCATCGCCTACCAGGCGCCGCCGACCGAAGCCTCGACGCAAGTCTCGCTCGGCGCCGACTGGCGCGCTGCGCACAACCTCGACGTCTCGGTCAACCGCATTCAAACCATCGCCGGGTCGAACGACGTGCAGCCGGCGCAGACCGACGCCCAGATCGCGTACGATCTCGGGAAGAGCGGGCGCGCGTACCTGCGCGAGCGCTGGAGCGCCGCGCCCGTGCAGTCGTTCGCCGCCGCGACGCAGAGCTTCACCGCGGCGACCGGCGGGACGCACTCGACGCAGTTCGGGATCACGCGGGCCTTGAGCCCGGCGACGACCGTCGAGAGCTCGTGGTCGGTCGACCACACCGCGAACGGCAGCGACGTCTATGCCGCGATGGGCGCGCGCGAGCGCTTCAAGCTCGGCCGCACGACCGGCGATCTGACGTTCCAGCACGCGACCTCGGTCGGCGACAACGCCGCGGGCGCGGGATTCAACCTGTACGGGATGTCATTGAACTACGCCGATCCCTCGCAGCGCTTCCGCGCCTCGGCGTCGGGGCAGTTCCGCACCGGCAACGGCGCGGGCGTCTCGCTGACGCTCGGGGCGCTCGGCGCGATCTCGCCGGACCTCACGCTGTTCGCGGTGGTGAACGACGCGCGCGCGATCGGGAGCAACGAGTCCGACGAGCGCGCCGGAATCGCCTGGCGACCGTCGCGCAACGACAACGGCGTGACGCTCTTGCAGTACGAGCGCCAGGACGGGACGTCGACCTTGAACAACACGCAGAGCGGCGTGCTTTCACTGGAGCAGGTGCTGCGCGTGCGCGAGCGCACGACGCTGGTCGGCCGTTACGCGTACAAGCTCAACGGTGATTCGACCTATGCCGCGAGCAGCTCGCTCGCGGGGCTGCGCGTCGCGCAAACCGTCGGCTCGCGGCTCGACGTCGGCGCCGAGGTGCGCGAGTCGAACATCCGCGGGATCGCGGGTACGAAGGCGACCGCGCTCGGCCTCGAAGGCGGCGTCCGGCTCGGCGACCAGACGCGGCTCGGCGTCGGTTACAACTTCAGCGCCGTCGCCGATCCGTCGCTCTCGACGACGCCGGCGCACCGCGGCGTGTACGTGACGATCACCTCCGTCGTCAACAGACTGTTCGGCTGGGGCAAGCGTTGATCGCACGCCGCTGCACCGCGCTGCTCGCAGCGTGCGCGCTCTCCGCGACGCTGGTCGTCGCGGTGCGCGCGCCGGCGAGCGCCGCGGCGCTGTGCGGCACTCCCGGGCGCGACGGATCTCCGACGATCAACTCGGTCGTCAACACGTACTATACCGGCACCGCGAACGCGAGCGCCGGCGGCACGTCGATCACCGTCGGCGCGCACGCGGGGGGCGATGCCGGGAACGCGATCGCGATCGGCGATCTGCTGCTGGTCGTGCAGATGCAAGGCGCGACGATCAACAGCACCAACACCTCGTCGTACGGCGACGGCAGCGGCTCCGGCAGCGGCGCGCTTTCGACGACGGCCGGAACGTACGAGTACGTCGTCGCGGCGAGCGCGCTGGCGATCACCGGCGGCTCGGTGACGATCACGGGAACGAACGGCGGCGGCTTGAACCACGCCTACACGACCGGGAGCGGCGCGCACTTTCAAGTGATCCGCGTTCCGCAGTACGTCTCGCCGACGATCGGCGCCGGCCTGGGGCCGCTGGCCTGGAACGGGACCGCCGGCGGCGTGCTGGCGATCGACATCTCGAACATCCTGAACGGCGGCACGACGATCGTCGCCGACGCGAAAGGCTTTCGCGGCGGCCAAGGCCGCGCGCTCGCAGGCGACGCGACGACCGGAAACGGCGACTGGGTCAACCTCGACACGAAGAACGCGCACGGGATCAAAGGCGAAGGGACCGCGGGAACGCCTGGGCTCGTCTACGCCAACGGCACCGGGAGCACGGTGACGAACACCTATCCGGCGCTCGGCGACACCGGGCGCGGCGCGCCGGGCAACGCGGGCGGCGGCGGCGCCGACGCGAACGTCGCGGCGAACGATCAGAACACCGGCGGCGGCGGCGGCGGGAACGGCGGCGCCGGCGGCGGCGGCGGGAAGTCGTGGAGCTCGAACGTCGCCGACGGCGGCAAGGGCGGAACGTTCGCGCCCTCGGCGACGCAAGTCGTCCTCGGCGGCGGCGGCGGCGCGGGGTCGCGCAACAACGGCGGCGGCTTCGACTCGTCCGGCGGAACCGGCGGCGGGATGGTGATGATCCGCGTCGGCGGAATCAGCGGCGGCTTGACGGTCACCGCGAACGGCAGCATGGGTGTCGACCCGCAGAACGACGGCGGCGGCGGCGGCGGCGCAGGCGGAACCGTGATGGTCACCGCGGTCGCGGTGCTCAACGGCGTGACGATCACCGCGAACGGCGCGAACGGAACCGACGCCGACGTCCTCAACGCCGGCGGCGCCGCGCACGGTCCGGGCGGCGGCGGCGGCGGCGGGGTCGCGGTGACGAGCAGCAGCGTGACGACGACGCTGAACGGCGGCGCCGCCGGCGTCACCGACGGCAGCCCGACCCCCGACGCGCACTACGGTGCGGCAGCCGGCGCGAACGGACAGACGTTCACCATCGGATACAACAGCGTGCCGGGCGCATCGTCCGGTGCGGAATGCGCGTCGTCGCCGGCGGGCGGGATCCTGATCGGGCCGGTCGGCGTCCCGAACGCGACCGGAAGCTACGACGGCAACGTCGCGACGACGAACAACGACGACTTCGTCGAGAAGTCGTTCACGCCGCCGGGGTTCAACGCGATCAACAGCTCGACGATCGTCGGCTCGCCCAACGGCAACACCTACACCGCCGCGGTGAACGGAATCGCGGTGCGGCACGAAGTCCACAACTACGGCGGCGCGTCGAATTTCATCTTCTATGCGCAGGCGCCGTCCGCACCGGGCTCGTGGACCGTCGCCGTCTACAGCGATAACGCCGGCGCGCTCGGAACGCAGATCGCCGGAACCGTCAGCGGCAACACCTATCAGACGACCACCACCGTCGCGATCGGCGCCGGCGCGAGCTACTTCGTGTGGACCCTCTACAACGCGCCGACCGGATTGCAGGCGTTCAACCGGTTCGACGCGCTGCTCGCGGTGGTCGACGTCGGCAACATCAGCAACAACAACGAGGTGCACGACGAGCTCTACAGCGGGTTCATCGTGCAGACGAAGTCGTACGTCGTCACCGCGCACAACTGCGCCTCGCCGCCGCCGGCCGGCGGCTGGTGCCCCGGCGCGACGCTGAAGTACACGATCGACGTGCGCAACATCGCCGTCGGCGCGTCGAGCGGAACGGAGCCCGCGAGCGCGACGCTGACGGCCGCGACGCTGGTCGTCACCGACGACGGCACGAACCTGAACTCGTGGGCGAAGGACAACGGCTACATGAACACGCCGGGAATCACCTCGACCGGAACCGCGCCAGGGACCGTGACCTACTACTTCACCGGCGGACCGAACACGGTGTTTCCGGCCAACTACAGCACGACGCAGAAGGTCACGAAGTTCACCGCGCAGTGGGCGGCGCTCGGTGCGGGCGCCAACTCACAGGTGAACTTCAGCGTGATCCAGTTCTAATCGCGACGAAGAGATTTTCGACCGCACTGCTCCGCCGTGACGCCGCTCAACGTATGTTATAGAGCTCGGCACGCCTGACAAACGCAGCGCGTCCACCCTCAAGCACCTTTTGCACTTGCTCGCGTGTCTCTAGCCGATCAATCGATCCTTGATCGACGCAGGTGGCCGTGGTCCCGCGCCGTTCCATTGGAAACAGTAGTTCGGAATCGCCAAGCACTGCTATATTCGCATTGTGGGTAACGGCGATCACTTGACGTCGCTGCTTGACTTCCCTCAGAACGCTCACAACAGTGCTTGAGATGAAGGCGTTATCTAAATCATCCTCGGGCTGGTCGATCACGAGCGGGACGTACGATTCCGAAAGCATGGCTACAGTCAATAAGATGGTATGGCGCTGGCCGTCGGAAAGCTGGGACACATTCATAGTTCGCTGCGGTTCGGTCCTCGTCAGCAACTTTATCGCGATCATTGGCGGCTTCCACACGGTCTCTAACTTATGGCGAAGCTCGACAGCGGATAAGCGCTCTCGCATCGGGACAGCCCACTTCTCGTCGACGTTGGAATTCTTCAAGAGCTGGACAAGAGAGGTCGCTGAATCATGTTGGGTCGCTGCCAGTAACTCATCAGGAGTCGTCGAGCGTGCGAACCGCTCCGCGATTTCGTCGTGCATGTAGAGGCCATGCAAAGCGTCTAGCAAGTACGTCCAATACTCCGCGTAGTCGCCGGACGTATCATCATAGTGAAAGATAACTATGAACTCACGGATTGTACGTCCTAGGTTTCGATTGATCGGCGCCACCTGTTTCCTGCGACGGAGCTCAACCGCACCTCTGACCGTGCGAAGCTCGTCCAGCAACGCACCGCGGCGTTCCTTTAGTTCGGCGAGTTCCGCGGTATGGCTTTGGATGTCTGCAATTTGGCTTGCAAGCTGCGCACGCTTACGTACCTTGGACTGAAGATCGGAAACATTGCCTTTTAATCCCGCGCGCTGAAGATCGCCGACGCGAGCAGCAATCCTCTTCGCAAGGAGGTCGTGCGACGGCTTTACGGCCGCTGCCGCACTGTCGATCGCTTGCCGAAGCCGAAGTTGGGCATCGCGTAACGAAACCTCAGTGGCCTTGACCGCCTCGTTGTAGCCGCTCACTGCTTCGCGGATTGCCGCATGAAGGGCTCTGGACGACCGGGTGTTCAGGAGATCTCCAGCGCCGTCGACCAAGCGGTCGTAGTCGACACGCAGGAGGGACAAGGATAGCTTATTGCCTATCCGATCGACATCCGAGCGAATGCTCAAAATGAACTGCTGTTCATTGCCTAGGGCGGCTTGGAACGCGGCGATTTCACGTAGCTTCCCCTCTTCGGCGGCCTTCAGCTGCTTGTCAAACTGGAGTACCTGTTGCTGTAGCGTCGGAAGTGTTCTGGCTGAGGCTTCGAGCGGCAAGATTCTAGCCGAGTTCTCTCTGAGGGCAGCCAAGAGCGAATGCTCCCGGCTGCGCAGTTCGCCGATCTGGAGGTGTTCATCGAGAAATTGCTGCAGCAGGTCACCGCTCTCAGTTAAGTTCTGCGAGACTTTTGCCAAGGTATTTTGGGAGTAGTATTCTACCGAAACGGAGTTCAACGGAGCGTCGTGAATGCTGTTCTCGGAGAGCCTCTTCGCCTTCGCCCGCTCGCCGCGGTAACGATCATATCGATATGTGAGGCCAGCGCCATCGCGAGCATACAGAGTTACGCGATTGGGACAATCATCCCGTTTCGCGAGGTCGGCCGATATTCCTAGAGCGTATCCTATTGCCTGAATTACAGTGCTCTTTCCAGTTCCTCGGCCGCCGAACAGGACATTTAGATTCGAGCTGAAGTGCAGACATGTTTGGTCGAGATAGCCGCCGTCAATTTCAATGGCAATGAGATGCGGGTATGACACCGGAACTTGTCGTAGCGAACGAATACGGGCACCGGGATCCTGAAAGGCAGTTCTAAAGGCGCTCCAGTCGAGTGAGTCGAGTTTGATGTACGTTAAATCATCCGCCCCTTCGAAATCGACTAACCGATGGCTATCACTATTTTGTACGGCTGCGAGACCCGTGCGATACGTCTGATGTTTGCGTACCTCGATAAGTTTTCGCCGTTCGGCGGAGTTGCCTCCGGAGTCGTCGTCGGTATACCATGAGAGATGACTCGGATCATCGAACTCAAAACCGAAGAGCGACGGATTTGAGACGATGTCGCGCTTCCACGTGGAGTATCCGGATCGCATCTCGAAACCGGCCTTTTCGCGATCGATGTGCGCTGCAATGGCGACTCCGCCCCGCTGGCCGATTTCAGAAATGACGTCCGACAATGATTTTGAGGTGTGACCATCTTCCGTCTTGGTGCGGTCGACAATGCCAACGAGTGTTAACAGGTGTTCAACCTGTTCTACGTCTGCAAAGTACGCGAGGACGTGACCGTGAGCTGTGCTAATTTCAACGCCAGGTATAAATAAGAGCTGGCCGAGGTATCGCGCTGCGTAGTCACGTGCACGTTCAAGATTTCGCGCGGTATTGTGGTCCGTAATTGACAGTACTCGGATGCCTTTTTTGACCGCCGCATCGATTATCGCTTCGGGGCTCATCGAGGAGTCACGTACGTCGCGCGACGCCCCAGAAGAATGAACGTGGAGATCGGCGAGCACAAAATGAGCGCCGTTTTGAGTCTGTTCGATTTCTGCTAGTCGTTGCGGCACGCTGCTTCTCCAGTGCTAAGACCAGATGCGGCGTTTAGCCAATTCTAGCGAGCAAGCCTTTTTATTGCAGTCTCAGGCTGAAAGAACGGCCTCACATATTTGTTTGTGTGAAAGCGTGAGTGCGATTGGGATTAACGCCGCAACGCAATCGCGTCTATTTCGACCCGAGCGCCGCGCGGGAGGCCGGCGGCGGCGACGGTCGAGCGCGCCGGCGCCGGCGCGTCCTCGAACGACTCGCCGTAGACCGCGTTGACGGCGGCGAAGTCGGCCATGTCGGCGAGATAGATCGTCGTCTTCACGACGTCGGCGAACGCGAGCCCGTCGGCGGCGAGGACCGCGGCGAGGTTCGCCATCACCTGACGCGTCTGTTCTTCGACACCGGGTCCGGCGAGCTCGCCGGTCAGCGGATCGAGCCCGATCTGCCCGGAGGTGAAGAGATAGGGACCGGCGCCGATCGCTTGCGAGTACGGGCCGATCGCATTCGGCGCGGCGGTGGTGTGGATGACCTCGCGCGCGCTCATGCGTGGGCCGGGATCGCCGCGTCGGGCGGCGGCGACATCGTCCCTTTGTAGCGCGGCTGCTCGGGGCCGACGCCGAAGTTCGTCTCGCGCAGCTCGGCGATCTTCGCCAACTCGTCCGCGGAGAGCCGCGGCGTGTCGGGCGCGGCGGCGAACTCGCGGAGCTGCTCGCGGTCGTAGATGTTCGGCAGCACCGTCATCACGCGCGGTTCGGCGAGCAGCCACTGGATCGCGGCTTGTCCGAGCGTGCGCCCCGGTTCTTCCAGAAAGCGCAGCGTCTCGACTTTTTGAATCCCGTTGATCAGCCACGAGCGCGGGCGATGGCTGCGATGATCGGTCGGCGGAAAGACGGTGTCTGCCGTGTACTTCCCTTCGAGCATCCCCGAGCTGTGCGGGACGCGGATGAAGTACGTCGTGTCGGTGCCGAACGCGCTCGCCGCGTCGACCATCTGATCGCCCGGAAACTGCTCCAGCATGTTCCAGATCATCTGCACGACCGGTGCGCCGATCCGCGCCGCTTCGATCCCTTCCCACAGCCATCCGATCGCCGGCCCGAGCGCGATTCCCCAGGTGCGGATCTTCCCTTCGGCTTTGCATTGCTCGAGCAGCTCGATCAGCGCGCCGTCCTTGACCTGTTCCATCCGGGCGTTGTGCATCTGCCACACGTCGATGTAGTCCGTTTGCAGGCGCTTCAGCGACTGCTCCAGCGCGTAGCGGACGAACTTCGGCGAGAAGTCCTGCTCGATCTCGTTCTGCCCTTTGCGCTCGCCGGAGTGGTTGTACCAGTCGTAGCCGAACTTCGTCGCGTAGACAACCTTGTCGCGCCGGTCGGCGAACGCTTTCGCGAGCTGCACCTCGCTGCGGCCGTCGCCGTACGTGTCGGCGGCGTCGAACGTCGTGATCCCGAGGTCGAGCGCCTCGTGCATGAGCGCGACCGCTTCGTCGTCGGTGTTCTGGCCCCACCATCCCGTCGACGTCGTCCAGAGGCCGAAGCCGACCTCGCTCACGGTGACCTCGGTGTTGGGAAGGGTGCGGTACTTCATGCGAACTCCTGTGGCGCGGAACGGACGAAGGTTCGGGCCGGGACGGACGGTTCCCCGGCCGCGGGGAGCGAACCGCGCGGGATGAACCCGCCCGAACCCGGACTGTTCGGCGAGGCGCTCGCCCGCGTCGCCGCTTGGATCGACGAGTACTACCGCGACCCGTACCGCTTCCCGGTCCTCTCGCGCGCGCAACCCGGCGACCTCGTGCGCGCGCTTCCGGCGCAGGCGCCTGACGATGGCGAGCCGTTCGAGCGGATCTTCGCCGACTTCGAGCGCTTCGTGGTCCCGGGGATCACGCACTGGAACCATCCGCGTTTCTTCGCCTACTTCGCGATCAGCGCGGCGCCGGTCACGGTGCTCGCCGAAACGCTCGCCGCCGCGCTCGACGTCAACGCGATGCTGTGGCGCACCTCGCCGGCGGCGACCGAGCTCGAAGACGTGACGCTCGGCTGGCTGCGCACGATGATGGGGCTCCCCGACGCCTTTGCAGGGATCGTCTACGACACCGCGTCGACCGGCGGGTTCACCGCGCTCGCCGCCGCGCGCGAGTCGCTCGGGCTCGACGTGCGCGCGCGCGGACTGGCGGGGCGCAGCGATCTTGCGGCGTTGCGCGTCTACATCACCGAGCACACACACTCGCACATCGAGAAGGGCGCGATCGCGCTCGGCGTCGGCCGCGAGAACGTCGTGAAGGTTCCCGTCGACGACGCGTTCGCGATGCGAGCGGACGCGCTCGCGCGCGCGATTGACGACGACCGCGCCGCCGGACGGATCCCGATGTGCGCTGTCGCGACCGTCGGGACGACCTCGACGACGTCGAGCGATCCCGTCGCCGCGATTCGCGCGCTCACGCGCGAGCGCGGCGTGTGGCTGCACGTCGATGCTGCGTACGCCGGACCCGCCGCGATCCTGCCGGAGTTTCGCTATTTGCTCGATCCCGCGCACGATGCGGACTCGATCGTGGTGAACCCACACAAATGGCTGTTCGTCCCGGTCGATCTCTCGGTGCTCTACGTGCGCGATCCGGAGCTGCTTCGGCACACGTTCAGCCTCGCTTCGGACGTGCTCGAGACGCACGAGACCGGCGTGCACAACTACATGGACTACGGGCTTCAGCTGGGCCGCCGCTTTCGCGCGCTCAAGCTGTGGTTCGCGCTGCGCGCCTACGGCGTGCGTGGGATTCAGGAGAAGCTGCGCGGCCACATCGCGCTCGCGCAAGAGCTCGCGTCGTGGATCGAGGCGGAACGCGATTGGGAGATCGCCGCGCCTCACCCGCTTTCGGTCGTGTGCTTCCGCTACGTCCCCGATCGCGCGCTCGGCGGCGACGCCGCCGACGCGCTGAACGCGGCGATCATGGACGCGGTCAACGCGACCGGCGAAGCGTTTCTTTCGTCGACGCGGCTCCGCGGCCGGCTCGTGCTGCGGATCGCGATCGGTAACGAGCGCACGACGCGCGACGACGTCCGCGCCGTGTGGGAGCTGCTGAAACGCGAGGCCGCGGCGCGGCGCTCGGGCGGCCCCTTTACGGAACCTTTACCCGCTATCTAGGGCCGAACAGGCGTTCGTGTCCTAGCGGTCGTTCTGCGAACGGGTGTTCGGAAAGCGTCCGGTCGGGCCGCTGCAAAACAATCGCGTCCGATGCGCGACGAAGCGACTGAATTCCGCGGCCGATGGCAGATCTCGCCGGCGCGCCGGCTCGCGCTCGGGCGCGACCGCCGCGATGCGAGCGCGCGCTGTGCCGAGTGCAGGACGCCGTCGTTCAACGCGTTCGGCGACCACGTCGCGCTGCGCGCATGGATCATCGAGCACTGCAAGGGGCTCGCCGCCGAGCTGCGCGACTACTTTCGCAAGAACCCCGAGCTGCATCCGCGTCCGGACTACTGGTTCGGGTTGCTGACCGCGCAATTGCGCGGCGAGGTCGCGCTCGCATGGGAGCAATCGTCGCTCGAGCCGGCGAGCGGGATCCCGCTCGCGCACCTTGCGGCGCGCGAAGACGCGGGCGCGCTCGTTCCCGAGTCGCTGCGCGCGTTTCTGGTCGACGGTTTCGTAGCGCTGGCGTGCGTTCCGTGCCGCGCGCAGCTCGCGCGCACGCCGCGGTCGGGGCACGCGGTGCGCGAGCGCTACGCGCGCTGGTTTTTCGAAGGCGATGCGAACGCGGCGCAGACGACCGACCCGGTTCGCTGGAAGCTGCTCGAAGAAGCGGTCGCGTACTGCGTCACCGACCTCGCGTACGCATCAGAACGCGGCAAATAGCGGCCGCACCTTCTCGTCCTCGAACGTCGCCGGTTCGGGAACTTCGATCAGCGTGACGACGTGCGCCGTCGCGATCTCCGCGCGGTGCGCGACGACCCCGTCGCAGCGCAGGTCGACGCCGACCTCGACGAACGGTGACCGCGACTCGACGGCGTCGCGGATGCGCTGAGCGTCCGCCGCGTCGACGACGTAGGTCCCTTTGGTGAGGAAGACGGTGTACTGCGGCATCGCTGGGACCGATCCTACCCCGCGCGGCAGGCGCCGTTCTACAAAGTTTTCCGGAACTTCCGCCGGGCGGTGTGGAGCGGCTGTGGACCGACTTCTCATCGTCCTCTCATGCAAGGAGGTAGCCCAACCGTCTACAAACTAAAAATCTAGTCCTAATTCGTTCGGTTGCGGAGGCCCCATGCTGCTTCGCCGGCTCCCGGTCGCGCTCGCCCTGTTCGCCGCCCTCCTTTGGGCCTGCCCGGCCGCGGCCCAGATCGCGCCGGGGGAGCTGGTGATCACCGTCGTCGACGCCGGGACGAAGGCGCCGCTCGAGAACGCCGAGGTCTTCCTGACCGGGCCGGTCCAGACCAGCGCGCTGACGCCGAAGATCGGCTTGCTGCGGTTCGAAGAAGCGCCGCCCGGGCTCTACCGGGTGAAGGTGCAGCTCCGCGGCTACAAGAGCGTCACGCTGACCGACGTCGAGGTCGTCGACGGCCGGCGCGTCACGGTCCGCGTCGCGCTCGTCGTCGCGCTCCAAGAGATCGGCCGCGTGCAGGCGCATAGCACGGCGTCCGCGTCGAGCCAAGACGTGAACGAGAACTCGCCGGTGCGGCGGATCAGCGACTCGCTCAACGACGCGCTCGGACAGCTCGCGGGCGTCTCGGTCGACCAGAGCGCGAACGGCGTCGACGGCTCGATCACGATCTCGCTGCGCGGGATGGAGGCGACGCAAACGGGTGTCAGCGTCGGCGGCGTGCGGCTCACCGGCGCTTCGCAAGGCGCGGTGCTGCGCGCGCTCGGCACCGATCTCTTCAGCGGCGCCGGCGTCGACTTCAGCGGCAACGCGTACGCGATCGCCGGCCAGGTGAACTACCGGACGCTGGAGCCGACGAAGCAATGGGTCACGCGCTTCACGACTTCGTACAGCACCTACGACCGCTCGTCGTACGTCGGCGCGGTGACCGGGAGCCTCGGCAAGCTCGGGATCGCGGTGCAGTATGCGCACCGCTCCACCGGCTCGCCGTTCGACGGGCTCGTGTTCGGCGACCAGAGCGGCGAGACGTACGCGCACGACGCCGGAACGCGGTTGACCGGCGAGTACGCGAAGCTGCGCTACGCGCTGAACGACAAGGTGACGGTGAACACCGGGCTGCTGATCTCGAACCGCGGCGCGTCGCTGACCTGTCCGTTCTTTACGCAGGAGCTCGCGTGCGGGAACGGTCCGCGCAACTGGGACGCCGATCATGTCCGGCTCGGATCGTTCGGCGTGCAGGCGCAGCTCGGCAACGTCGCGATGAACGTGAGCACCTCCGCGTACGGAGGGCGCTACCTGCAGAACCGGCTGAACGCGATGCTGCTCGGCGCGCCCGCACCATCGCAGGACATCTACGACTACGACAGCCGCTACGGCTCCGCGTCGTTCAACGTAACCGTCCGCCGGCACACGCTCGCGCTGGGTTTCGACGCCAGCACCGGGCGCAACATCTACACGCCGGTCCATCTGCTCTTCTCTGCGCCGACGGTGTACCTCGAGAACGCGTCGAGCCTGAACCTAACCGACACCTACAAGATCGGTCCGAAGCTCTCGCTGCGCGGCGGCGTTTCGACCGCTTCCGCGAGCGGCGCCGGCGCGTCGCTGCTTGAGACCGCCGGAGGTACGTGGAAACCGACCAACTCCGACTCGGTCGATCTCAACGCGCAGTTCGGCAGCGCGCAGCCGACCGGAAGCGGTTTCGACTCGTTCTCCGAACCGTCGCTCGCGTCGTACGTGTGCAACGGCATCACGCGGCTCGGCGGGACGGCCGACCGGAACACGCGGCAGTCGTCGATCTCGTACAATGCGACCTGGACGCACAACTGGCGCGCCGGCTCGCTGACCGCATCGATGTACCGGCAAGTGCAGGTCGGCCAAAGCTTCTATGCCGGAATCCCGCTGCTGAGCGAAGCGCCGGGGTATCTCCCAACCGGATATGTCGACGCGCTCCGCGCGGCATGGTCGCGGCCGACGTCGTGCGGAACGATACCGTTCAACCCGAACACCATCTACGTTGCGCAGAGCGTCGCCGGGACGACGCGCCGGTACGAAGGCTGGTCGCTGACGGGGCGCGTCACGCTCGGCCGCAACGCCGTGCTGTTCCCGAGCGTGACGACGACCGGTGCGACGATGCTGACCTCCGACCCGCGTTTTACCGGACCGTACAGCTTCATCGTCCCCGGCTGGCAGCTCCCGAACCGCGCCGTCCACAGCGGGACGCTCACGCTCGACGTGCTGCAGCCGACCGCGAAACTCGAGTGGATCGCCAACGCGCAGTACCAAGGCCCGAACAACGGCCGCCGGTTGAACGGCTACACGCAAGTCAACCTCGGCGTCTCGCGCGCGCTGGCGCGCGGCACCCTCACCGCTTTCGTGTCGAACCTCACGAACGTCGACTCCGGGATCTTCTTTACGACGAACTACGCCTACCGCCTCCCGCTCGCCGGCGGCGGCGTCGCCGTCCAACCCGCAGTGCCCCTGCTCCCGCGCAGCTTCACCATCCAGTACTCGGTGCGAACGAAAGCCCGCCCGACGTAGGAGCGCCGCGTGCGCAGCCGAAGCGCGCGGGATCATGGTGTTCGATCACGTCGACCTGCGCGTCGGTGACGTCGCGCGCTGCCGGCCGTTCTACGATGCGTTCCTACGCGCGTTCGGTTTCCGCGGCAAGCCGCAGCCCGACGGCGTCCACGTCTACTACCGTCTCGAAGACCGCGCCGTCCGCGAAGCGATCGCCTTGATCCCCGAATCCGACCATCGCCCCAACGCAACGCGTCTCGCCTTCGCCGCTCCGACGCCCGCCGAAGTCGACCGCATCGCCGCGATCGCCGAACGCGCCGGCGCCCGCGCCTACGAACCCCCCGCACCCTGCCCCGAGATCGCCGACCCCTACTACGCTGCCTTCTTCGAAGACCCCGACGGCAACCGCCTCGAAGTCGTCTACCGCTGACCCCGCCCGCCCCCGGGTGTATACTCGTGCGAAAGATTCTGACGGTTGCCGGAGAGCGGGTGGAATGGATCGTCGATCTGTGGACAGCACCAGCATCGTGTCCGTAGGCTACGAGCCCGCGGCGCGAACGCTTGAGATCGAGTTCGTCAGCGGCGGAGTCTACCGGTATTTCAACGTACCGCCGGCGATCTACGCCGCATTCCTCGCAGCCGAATCAAAAGGCACGTTCGTCAACACCGTGGTCAAGCCGCGCTACCGTTACGCTCGCGTCAGTTAGAACGTGCGGAGGTAGGCTTCGCGTTCCCAGGGGTGGACGGCTCGGCGGTAGCGTTCGTATTCGGCGAGCTTCGCGTCGCGGAAGGCGTGGTAGATGTGGTCGCCGAGGGCGCCGCGGATGACGACGTCTTCGTCGAGCGCTGCGATCGCTTGGCGCAATGATTTCGGGAGCTGACGGATTCCGTGCTCGGCTCGGTAGCGGTCGCCGAGATCGTAGGTCGAGCCGGTGAACGGGTCGCCGGGGAGCGAACGCGTGCGGATGCCGTCGGCGAGCGCTTCGACCAGCACCGCCATCGCGAGATACGGATTGCACGACGCGTCGGGGGAACGCACTTCGAGCAGCGGCGGCTCGCCGCCGAACGCCGGCGGGATGCGGACCAGCGCGTTCGCGCTGCGGTGCGACCACACCGTGTAGACCGGCGCGTCCCACGCGGCGACGAGACGCTTGTACGAGTTCACCGTCGGGTTGGTGATCGCCGTGAAGCCCGCCGCGTGCTCGAGCAATCCGGCGACCGCGTACAGCCGCACCGCTTCGTCGATCTCGCCGAGCGCGAAGTAGATGTGCAGCCCGCTCCCCGCCTGCTCTTCGAGCGGCTTCGGCATGAACGTCGCGTGCAGCCCGTGCCGCTCGGCGATCCGCTTGACGACGCCACGCACGGTGACGAGCCGGTCCGCCGTCGCGAGGACGCTGCCGGCCGCGAGGTCGAGCTCGTGCTGTCCGGCGCCGTGCTCGTGGTGTGCCGATGAGACCGGGATCCCCATCGCTTCGAGCGCAACGCTGGTTGCGAGCCGCACCTCTTCGCCGCGGTCGCTCGCCGAGAAGTCGAAGTACGAGCCGGCGTCGTTCGTGCGCGTCGACGGCGTCCCGTCGGCGCCGAGCGTGAACAGGTAGAACTCCACCTCGAGCCCGGCGCGCAGCGTCTGCAGCACGTCGCCCGCGTCTTCGAGGACCCGCTTGAGCGTCGAGCGCGGATCGCCTTCGAACGGCGTTCCGTCCGGCGTCTCGATGTCGCACAGCACGCGCGCCTCGGTCTGACCGTCGCTCGTCCACGGCAGTACCGTGAACGTCGCGGGGTCGGGCCGCAGGACCATGTCGACTTCCTCGCCGCGCACGAACCCGTCGATCGAGCCGCCGTCGAAGGTCACGTTCCCGTTCAGCGCGCGCTCGAGCTCGCCGACCGGGATCGAGACGCTCTTCTCGATTCCGAGCACGTCGACGAACGCGAGCCGCACCCAGCGCACGCCGCGCTCCTTCGCGACCGCGAGCGCGTGCTTGCGCGCCGCCGAAGCGTCTTTCACCGTCGTCAGCATGAACTACCGAACAGCATCCTCATCAAAAGAAAAGCCTACCCGTCGAGCGCGTCGACGGCAAGCGCCGCGCGCACCGTGAGCTGGTCGTGCGGCGAGTCCAGGTCGAGCCGGCCGATCTCGCCGATCTGGCGCAAGCGATAGAACACCGTGTGCCGGTGCACGTTGAGCCGCGCCGCCGCTTCCTTGATGTTCTGCCCGACGTCGAAGAACAGCTTCAGCGTTCGCACCAGCTCGGTCTGGTGCTTCTCGTCGTAGCCGCGCAGCGGGTCGAGGACGCGCGTCGCGAAGACGCGCCAGTCTTCGCGCGTCGCACCGGTGCGGTGCAACAACGGATAGACGCCGAGGTCGTCGTACGGCACGACGCGCCCACCGCCGAACATCCTGCGCGCGATCGTCATCGCCTCGCGCGCTTCGTCGACCGATTGCGCGACGTGCAGCATCTCGGAATGCCGGCCGATCCCGCCGACGACCTTGACGTCGAGTCCGGCGCGGTGAATTCCGCGCGGAATCAGCGTCGCCGCGGTCCGCGCGTTCGCCGCGTCGACCTCGAGCGGCGCCGGGACCAGGAAGAAGAACCCGCCGCCGCGCTCGACGACGACGACCTCGCCGGTCCGCGTCCCGAGCGTGTCGAGACAGACGCGCCGGATCTCCGTGTTCTTCTGCGTTGCGACGGACTCGTCGAGCCCCTCGCCTTCGACCGCGACCGCGACGTAGCCGGGCGCGAGCGCGATCCCGCGCGCTTGCGCGTCCTCGCGCGCTTCGAGCGGATCTTCGTACGCGCGCGCCAGCAAACGGTCCCAGAACCCGCGCCGGCGGACGCGCCCGCCGCCGGCCTCGCGCGAGATCTCGATGGCGATCTGCGAGGCGGTCAGCCGGACCAAGCCGGCGCGCTCGTCGCCGAGCCGCACGGTCCCCGGGAAAACGGAGAGCCAGCCCAGCCGAGCCTCGCCGGCCCGGACCGGAAACGCCCGCGCATGCGGCTCGGCGGGCGGCGCGAGCGGGGTGGTCTCCTCGCCGTCGGCTCCCTTCGGCAGCAGGTCGCGTACCGAGGGCGGGATGGCGCGCTCGCCGGTCCCGGCGACCGCGAGGTGCTTCCACTGCGCGTCCTCGACCAGCACCGCCGCGTCGAGCGCGGCGGCGAGGTGCGCGGCGAGCGCCTGCGCGCCGCCGCCGCTCGCCGCGACGCGCGCCAGCGCCTCCGCGAAGGCGAGGAGGGTCTCGGATCGGTCCCGGCGCAGCGGCCGGGCGGGAACGACGTTCTCTTCGTGCACCGGTCCGGATCAACTTACGACGCCGCGCCGCCTATCCTGCGGACGGAAGGAGCGCGCCGCGAGCGGGCCGTAGCCCCGCTCTTCGACATTTGCACATGAAAGGAGAGCCGTATGACGACGTCCGTCCATGCGCCGACCGGCGCGACGAGCTCTCTTTTCCCGTGCTGCGCACTCTGATCGCGCCATCGCACGCGGCGGGCCGTAGCGCCCGCCCTCGTCGCGCCGTCTCGTCCGGTTTCATCACCGCTGCACGAAAGGCACGACCTTGCACTTCGACCATCGCATCGCGTCGGACCGCGGTGCCGATTTCCTCGCGCTTGCCCCCGACGGTCGGGAAACGATCGTTCGCATCACACCGCTCCTCGCCGACCGGCCCGTCGTCGGAGACTTTGCCGCCGTCGAGGACGGGCGCGTCGTCGCGCTCGCCCCTCGGCGCGGCGTCCTCGCCCGCGCGCGCCACGACCGCGGCGCGACGGCGCAGCCGATCGCCGCGAACCTCGACCTCGTTTTCATCGTCACTGCGCCCGGTCGCGAGTTCTCGCCGCCGCGCGTCGAGCGCTATCTCGTCGCCGTCCTCGCCGCCGGCGCGCGCGCCGTCGTCGTGCTCAACAAGTCCGACCTCGCGGACGATCCGGCCGCGCTCGTCGCCGAGCTGTACGGCGTCAGCGGCGAAGCGCCGGTGCTTGCGCTGAGCGCGCAGCGCGGCGACAACTGCGAAGCGCTCGACGAACATGCGATCGCCGGAACGACGCTCGCGCTCGTCGGCTCGTCCGGCGTGGGCAAGTCGACGCTGGCGAACCGATTGCTCGGCGCCGAGCGCTTCGCGACCGGCGCGACGCGCGCGTCCGACGGCCGCGGGACGCACACGACGACGCGCCGCGAGCTGGTCGCGCTCCCGTCGGGCGCGTGGCTCGTCGACACGCCGGGGATGCGCGCGTTCGCGCCCTGGTCTTCCGGCGACGACGCGCTCAACGACGTCTTCGCCGACGTCGCCGCCGCCGCGGAGCGCTGCCGCTTCCGCGACTGCGCGCACGGCGTCGAGCCGGGCTGCGCGGTCCGCGGCGAGGTCGATCCCGCGCGCTACGAACGCTGGCGCGCGCTTCGCGCCGAGCTCGCATACCTCGACCGCCGCGACGATCCGGTCGCGCTCTCCGCCGAAAGGCGCCGTTGGAAAGCGATCACGAAATCGGTGCGCGCGTCGTACCGGCGGCCGGGTTGACGTCGCCGCGCGCGGATTCGGCGCGCGCACAGCGAAGCTCGCCGCGTGAATCTTCTGATCATCCACCTGTGGGTCGCGTTCCTCGTCGCCGCGTTGGCGGTGCTCGCCGTATGGCAGCGGACCGGACGCCGGATCACGCTCTACGTCGTGACGCTGCAGATCCTGATCGGGATCGTGCTGATGGTGCAAGGCCTCAAGGTGCCGTGGTACCATCCTGCGCTGGCGGTCGTCGCCTGGGCCGGTTACATGGCCGCCAATGCGATGAGCCGCCGCCGCGACGCCCCGCGCCGCAACGCGCTCATCGTCGCGGGCGTCTCCTCGCTGCTGATCCTGATCGCGTACTACGTCGGGATGGAAGCGGTGAAGCGAGGCTACGCAGGCTAACCGCCGGCCGTCAGCGACTGCCAGACGTAGACGAGCGCGAGCCCGCCGATCGCAACGGCGGTCGCCCAGCCGACGACGTTGCCGAACCGGCCGTTCACGTATGCGCCCATCACGCGCGGGTTGTTCACGATGCGCAGCATCAGCACGAGCTCCAGCGGCAGCACGACGCCCTGCGCGACTTGCGCGTAGAAGATGAACTTCAGCAGCGAGGCCTTCGGAACGAGCAGCACCAGCCCCGCGCCGAGGACGATCGCGCCGGCGAAGAGCGCGTAGAAGACCGGCGCTTCGCGGAAACGCCGGTCGAGCGAGGCTTCGAGCCCGAACCCTTCGCAGACGATGTACGCGGTCGAGAGCGGCAGCACGGTCGCGGTGAAGATCCCCGCATTGAGGATCCCGAACGCGAAGAGCATCTCGGCGAAGTTGCCCGCCAGCGGCTTGAGCGCGAGCGCGAAGTCTTGCGCTTGCGCCGTGTCGATGTTGAGCGGCGGCTTTCCGGTGTGCAGCGCGGCTTGGTAGATCGTCGCGCCGTTCGCGATGATCATGAACCCGGCCAGAAGGATCGCCAGCACCGAGCCGACCACGACGTCGACGCGGATCGCCGGCAAGTCGCGCGCCCGCGAGCCTTTGTCGACGACCGCCGACTGCAAGAAGAACTGCATGTACGGCGAGATCGTCGTCCCGATCAAGCCGACGATCGTCACCAAAAACACCGGATCTTTTTGAATCGTCGGAACGAAGGTGTCGCGCGCGACCTGGCCCCAGTCGGGGCCCGCGGAGACCGCCGACCAGATGTAGCTCAGATAGATCAGCGAGAGCACGACGAAGACGCGCTCGACGATCTTGTTCGGAAGCCGCAGCACGAACAGAAAGACCACGATCGTCGCGACCGGGACCGCGACGTAGCGCGAGACGCCGAAGATCTCCGAAGCGGCGCCGATCCCGGCGAACTCGGTCGCCGTGATCCCGGTGTTGATGAAGAAGAGCGCCGCCATCGCGAGGAACGTGATCCGCAAGCCGAAGTTCTCGCGAATCAAACCGGCGAGACCCTGGCCGGTGACCGCGCCCATTCGGCCGGCCATCTCCTGCACGACGATCAGCGAGACGGTCAGCGCCGTCAGCGTCCACAGCGTCGCGTAGCCGAAGCGCGCGCCGGCGGCGGAATAGGTCGCGATCCCGCCGACGTCGTTTCCGGCCGAGGCCGTAACGAAACCGGGCCCGAGCACGGCGAAGAAGGCGAGCAGGATTCGCCAGTTGCGGCGCACGGGCGAGGGTTAGCTCGCCGTTTCGGCGCGGCGCCGCTTCGCGTGCTTGGTGAAGCGCGGAAGCTGCTTGGTGAGACGTTCGGGGATGATCGCGTCGATCGCGTCGTCGACGGTGACGATCCCGAGCATCTTCCCGCGCTCGTCGGTCACCGGAACCGCCAGCAGGTCGTAGCGCGCGATCGTCGCGGTCACGTCTTCAGCCGAGGTGTCGGGGCGCACTGAGATGATGTCGGTGTCCATGATGCTGTGAATCGTCGCGTCGGGCGCGGAGAGCAACAGCGTCCGCAGCGAAAGCGTGCCGAGCAGCTTCTCCGACTGGTCGGTGACGTAGAGATAGTAGATGAACTCGGTCTCCGGCGCGATCTGGCGGATCTTCGCGATCGTCGCCGCGACCGTGCGGTGCGGGTAGATCCAGAAGTAGTCGGTCGTCATCAATCCGCCGGCGGTGTCCTCGTCGTACGCGACCAGCTCGCGCAGGTCTTCGGCGGTCTCCGCGTCCATCTCGCGGTACAGCGCTTCTTGGCGCTCTTCCGGAAGATCGCCGAGCAAGTCGGCGGCGTCGTCGGAATCCATCTCCTCGATGATGTCGGCGGCGCGCTCGGTCCCGAGGTCTTCGATGATCGAGCGCTGCACCTCGGAGTCGAGGTGCTCGAGCGCGTCCGCCGCGCGCTCGTCGTCGAGCGCGGAGACGACGCGCGCGGCGTCCTGCGCCGAGAGCTCGCTGATGACGTCGGCGAGCTCCGAAGGATGGAGCCGCGAGAGGCGGTGCTCGCTGACCGAGAGCCGGATGTGCGTCGGCGAAAGATCGTGGAGCGGCGCGACGTTGTCCCACGCGATCAGCGAGCGCGGCACGCGGTCGACGAGATGCGGAAAGATTCGCGACGCGCCGAGCCGGCGCAGCAGACCGCCGGCACCGATGTCGGCCGCGACGACGCGCAGCGCGCCGCCGGTGCGCGCGATCTCGATGTCGTTGATCCGCACGACCTTGCGGCCGTCGACGTCGACGATCTGCTTGTCGAAGAGATCCTTGACGAGGTACAGCGCCTCGTCATCCGGCGGGCGGACGATCCGCGGCGGCGCGGTCAGCACGACGCCCTGCTTGTCGAGCGATGCGATCTCCGCGATCGGCGCGGCGAGGACGCCGTCGCGCGTCTTCACGATCACCGCGTCGATCCGCGGGAACGTGTCCTCGGGGTGCTCCACGACGAAGTCGGCGATCTTTCCGACCGTTTCACGCACGCCGTCGCGCTCGACCGCCGCCGGCCGGCCGACCAGCTCCGAGACGAACCCTTCGTGGAACGCCGTCGCCGCCATCGCGAATCACCTCCTTCCCCGTCCGGCCGTTGCACCTCCGGCACGCCGCAAACCTGCGCGTACGTTCACCGGGAACGCGCTTGCGCCAGCGTGAACCTGCAGGCCCATGTCGATTCGCCTCGCCGCGAGCGTCGCCGCCGCGGCGTTGCTATGCGCGTGCACCGCTCCGAAGTCGGGGAGCGGTACGGCCGCCGCATCGCCGAGCGCATCGCCGGGTTCGCTCGCCACTTCGGCCGGTCCGCCGAACGCGCCCGTCCCGCGCGCCGGTCAACGGCCCGCGATCCCGCTCGACGCGGACCAGCGCCGCGAGCTCGAGTCGACGGTCGGGCAGGTTCCGCCGGCGATCCGTCCGCGGCTGCGCTACGCGCTGGCGACCGGCGACGACGGCAAGCCGCACCTCGTCGTCTACGACGGCGAGGGGCTAGGGGTGAGCGGCCGGCATCCCGGCCGCCCGCACGAGTACATCGTCTTCCGCGTGATCAACGCGAAGAACGGCGAGCACTACGACCCGCTGCAGAACGCGATCATCGCGCCGATCCCGCCGCCGCCGCAGCGCGAAGTCCAGACGAAGCCGTAGCGGGTCAGCTGACCGGCGTCGCCGTCACCGCGCCGCGGTCGTCGTAGAGCACCGCCGACCCGTTCGGCGCCGGACCCGTGTAGAGCGGAACGTTCAGCTCGGGGCCGGCCGAGGTGACCGAACCGGCCGTCAGGTCGGCGCTGAAGCCGAATCCGGATCCGGCGGGCGCGATCGCCGTGATCGGACGCCCCAAGCAGTCGAACGCGCCGAGCTGCCCGGAGCCGCCCGGCGGGATCGCCATCGGCGAGGACGAGGCGGCCAGCTGGATCTCGTTGATCTGGAACGGGATCGCCAGAACGTCGGCCGGCCAGCTCCAGGTGAAGAAGAGCAGCCATCCCCGCGCCGGCGTGGTGGTGGCGGTCGGGGTGACGCCGATCGCCGGCGCGATCGTGGCGTTGCTCGCGAACGTGTTGGACAGGCTGACCGCCCACCAGCGAGTCGCGAACGAGACGACCGGGAGCGCCTTCGTCCCGCTGTAGGCGAGCGAGAAGCCGCCGGCGCCGAGCCCGGAGATCGGGATCGCCGGGCGGCCGAGGTCGCTCGGGTAGAGCGCGGCGTCGCGGCAGAAATTGAACGCCGGCGGCTGCGAGCCGACGATCGGCGTCCGCGGGGTGCGCTTCGCGGACGAGCCCGCGGCGGGCGCGAAGATCCAAACTTTACAATCCGTTGCCAGCGCACCGTTCCCGCACGGCTGGAGCGGCGGGAGCTGGAGCTCGCTCCAGCCGCCGTCGTCCTGGTCGCTGGGCGCGCGCCGAGTCGCCGCGGTTGCCGACGTGTTGACGTTGCCGAGGATGTACGTCGCCGCCGAAGAGCCGGACGGAATCATCGAAGATGCGGGCGAGGGCGTCGGCTGCGGTGCGGGCGGCGTCGACACCGGGTTGCTGCCGCCACCGCCGCCGCAACCTGCTGCAAAGAGCAGCGCGAGCGAAAGCGCTGCGGTCCGTCCGTGCTTCACGATGTTAACGGACGATCGAGTCGGCGACCAGCGTCGCGAAGATATGCGACATCTTTTCGGAGTCGGCGACGATGCGCGTCTGGAAGTTTCGCAGCACCTGATCGCGGGTGAACTGCACGGTCGCCGCGCCGACGTTGAGGTCGCGGATCGCGCTTTCCGACGCCTGCGTGTTCAGGCTGGTCGTGTTTCCGTTCTGCGCGGCTTCCTGCATCGAGACGATCTGCGCCCCGACGGTCGCGCGGCTGGCGGCCAGCGTTTGGATCGCGTAGTCGATGCGGAACTCGGCACCTTGGTTCTGCAGGTCGTTGCCGAGGATCACTTCGTTGACGCCGAGGTTGACCGAGCTCACGCCGGCGACGTCGATCGAGACCACCGATCCTTCGCCGTCGCCCGTGTTCACCATGAGCGCGGCGCCTTGCGCCTTCGACTGCGCGGGCAGGGTCACCAGCAGCGCCGACGCACCGACGTCGGCCGGCGTAAGCGTCCCGACGTTGAACGAAAGCACGTAGTTTCCGAACTGATCGTACTGGAAAAACGTCGGCGTGCCGGGCACCGGAGGCCCGAAACCGGGTTGAAAGTTCGTTCCGTTTCCGATCTGCACGGTCGAGCTCTGATCGGGACCGAACTGCGTCTCTTGGCTTCCGATGGTGACGGTGACGTTGAGCGCATTGGCGACCGGATCGTACGAGTCGACCGTGACCAGCTGCACCAGCTCGGGCGCGTTCGGCGCGACGTTCGGCATGTTCGGATCGACCGACGAATCGATGATCTGCCCGCCGCCCGAGGCGTTCGGATTGGTCGGCAACAGAATGCGCGTCGGCTGCGGTGCGACGCTCGATGCGCTGCCGTCGAGCAGGTTGCGGCCGTTGAACGAAGTGTTCTGCGCGATCCGGTCGATCTCGAGCCGCAGCTGATCGAGCTCGGCCTGGATCGTGCCTTTGTCGGCGTTGCTCTGCAGGTCGCTGCGCGCTTGCACCACCAGCGTG
This sequence comes from Candidatus Elarobacter sp., assembly GCA_035939295.1. Classification (GTDB taxonomy): domain Bacteria; phylum Vulcanimicrobiota; class Vulcanimicrobiia; order Vulcanimicrobiales; family Vulcanimicrobiaceae; genus Vulcanimicrobium. Next base: position 34,081 of record DASZGA010000062.1, read on the forward strand.
CGCATCCGCTGCAAGATCTCGGAGACCGTCGCCATCGCTCCGTCGGCGACGGTGAGCGCGTTGTTGGCGGTCTGAATCTGCCGCACGCCTTCATCGAGACCGGACACCTTGGACGCAAGCGACTCCGCGATCGCGAGCCCGCTCGGATCGTCAACAGCCGAATTTACGCGCAAACCCGACGACAGCCGTTGCGTCAACGACTGCAGCTCGTTCTGCGTCTTCAGCGACGCGTTCAACGCCCCGCCGGCTAGACTGAGAACGTCCATGGTGGTGTAGTCGACTTCCCTCCTTGGAAGTTGGCCCCAGGGCTCGGATACGGACTCTGCCCTTCCCCGTCTATCGGCGTTTCAGGGTCCGGGACTTTAACGCCGGCCGGATCGGGCGGGCAGTACAGCTTCGTCCTCCGGCAGCCGATGACACGGGTGTGCGTCCACGTCTGCGGCGGTCGATCGCCGGGGCGGGTGCTGTGTGTTTGGCGCTGTCGGCGGTCTGCTTGACCTCGGAGGGCGCGCTTCGTGCGGCGCCGCTCCTTTCCGTCCGACTGCACCTCCCCTTCTCGGCGCCGCAGGTGCGGCTCGCCGATCCGGCCGCCTCGCCCTTGCCTTCGCCCGAGCCTCGGATCGCGGCGCGGCGGCGCGGCGCGTTCGGGAACGGCCCGATCGTGCTCAAGGGGACCGGGACCTACCAGCTGCAGGTGGCGCGCTCGTCGCGCAACGGGCTCTCGACCGGGACCGACAACTACGCGACGGCGCTCTCGCTGGTCGCCGAGCGCCGCACCGAGCAGAGCTCGCTCTCGATCACGAACTCCTTCGGCTACGGCGGCGCCAGCTTCTCGGCCGGCAGCCTGATCGTCGGCTACCGGACCCCGAAGTACGGCCTGTCCTACGGCGAGGTCACCGGCCCGGCCGACAGCCAGCTCCAGATCGGCGGCATCGCGCGCGGCGTGTCCCTTTCGATCCCGGTCCGCAACGGCGAGCTCTCGTACATCGCCGGGACGGCGGCTCAGCAGACGACTTTGCTCAACGAGACCTTCCGCGTACTTGGCCTCCGGCGCGACTGGAACGCCTTCGGCGGGTTCCTCGGGCTGGGCGCCTATTACGGCGCCGGCGAACAGGGAATCGGCCGCGAGACGATCACCGACATCGGGTTCCGCCGCTACGGCAAGTCGCTCTCGACCGATACCGAAGTCGCGATCTCCTCGACGCACGGGGTCCCCGGCGCTCCCGACGGGGCCCGCCTGGCGACTGCCTTCCAGGCCGACCTTCAAGGGAAGAACACCTTCACAACCCTCGCGCTGAAGTTCGACCCGGCCGGCTTTCAATCGCTGACGAGCTCGGTCAACCCCGGCTTCTCGGCCGACCTCGCCTTGCGCCGGCACTCCGAGCGCTTCGGAGAGCTGAACCTCGAGCTCGCGCACAGCGACAGCCGGCTCGACAGCTCGGTCCAGCACGACGACCGGGCGACCTTCTCCGGCGGAAAGAGCTGGTCGAAGGTCGGCTTGCAGTACGTCGCCGGCCTCGAGGGGACGCGGATCGACGGCCAGCTGACCCTGCAGCGGACCGCCGCGCTGACGCTGACCGAGCAAGTCCGCTCGCTCTCGCTCTTCGAGACGTATCAGGCGACCTCGTCCTCGTCGTCCAACGGCTTCGCGGCGCAGCGGCAGCTCGCGCTCGGGCTCAGCAAGCCGGTCTTCGGCGGCTCGTTCGCCTACCAGTTTTCGCGGAGCGAGTCGTCGAGCGCGTCGGGCAGCGACGGCGGGGCGTGGGCGCAGGCGGTCTCCTACCGCCGCTCGATCGGGAAGAAGCTGGACGCGCAGATCTCGCAGTCGTTCCAGACCTCGGCGAACAACGGCGTCCCGACGCGGCTGATGGAGACGAGCCTGTCGCTGGTCCGCCGCATCTCCAACGTGGTGGCGATCCAGATCTCCGGCGACCGGTTCCACCAGAGCGGGCTCGGCGGCGGCAGCGGGACCAGCTTCAACGCTTCGCTGGTCGGCCCGTTCGGCTTCGGCGACTCGGCCGGCGGACGGGGCCGCGCCAATCCGAACCTTCCCGCCGTCATCCGCGGGATCGTCACCTACTCGGCGTCGGCCAGCCCCTTCGCCTACAACGCGCCGACGATCCGGGGCTTCAACAACGCGCTGGTCATCCTCGACGGGCGCATCACGCAGCGAACCGACTCCAGCGGCCAGTTCGAGTTCCGGTTCGTCTCGCAGGGAACCCACACGGTCCGGATCGACGAGGCGACGATCACGCCCGGGCTGATCGTCGACCGCGACAACCAGACGGTCAAGGTTCTCGGCGGGCAGACGACGACGCTGCAGTTCAACGTCGGCAACTTCGCCGGGATCAGCGGGCTGGTGGCGACCCAAGGTTCCGACGGGGCGAAGCACCCGCTGGGCAACGTCGGGATCTCGGTCGACGGGATCCAGGCGGTCACGACCAGCCCCGACGGCCGCTATCAGATCGGCCGGCTCAGCCCGGGCGCGCACACGATCGAGATCGTCGAGTCGACGGTCCCGTCCACCGTGCAGTTCCTGGCCGACAAGAAGAAGACGGTGACCGTCTCGGCCGGGACCTCGACGCCGCTGAACTTCGTCGCGCTGCCGCTCGGCTCGATCGCCGGGAGCGTCGTCGCTCCGTCCGACGGCGGCTTCGGGAACCTGGTCGGGCTGAAGAACGTGTACGTCGTCGCCGAGCCGGGCGAACATGCCGTGATCACCGACGACGACGGCTCGTTCCTGATGGACAACATCCCGGCCGGGACCTACACGCTCACGCTCGATCAAGACACCGTCCCCGACGGCCTGAGCGTCCTCTCGGGCCCGGAGGGCGCCTTGTCGGTCGCGCCGGGAAGCCCGCTCTCGGGGGTGATCTTCAAGCTCGGCGCCGCCCCCAAGAACGTCGTCTTCACCTACAGCGACGGGCACCGCGTGCCGATCCAGGTCGAGGTCCTGCCGAAGGTCGCCCCGCCGGGCGCGCTCCTGCGCGTGACCGCCCGAACGAACGCGAAGGACGTGACCGCGCTGGCCGCCGAGAGCGACGTCTTCGGAAGCTTCCCGCTCCGCCTCGACGCGAAGACGGGCCTTTGGACCGGAAGCGCGCTCGTTCCGCCGCTGGCGAAGGGCGATTACGCCCTGACCGTAACGGCGCACCGGAACGACGTGACCGACGCCTCCTCGCTGGTCCCGGTCGACCCGCGCGTCCCGCTGTTCGCGATCCGGATGAGCCCGCGCGAGCCGGGCCCGCGACAGACGGTCAAGGTCAGCCTCAAGTCGCTCGCGCCCGCCGAGGAGGGCGATGTCCTGCAGTTCGAGGACAGCTACAAGATCGCGCTGCCGAAGCCGGTCGGCCACCTGTTCGTCTTCGACATGCGGATCTGGGGCCGCGGTTTGCCTTACTCGGCTACACTGCTGACCAAGCGAGGCCCCACCTACCCGCTAAGTCTGCGTTAAGTCACACTTTCCATGCGGGCGACCGCTCAATGTCTGGGCTTCACCGGACGATGAACCAAGGGAGGGGCATGCTCGCCTCTTCATCAGCGTCCCACTCGAAAGGATTCGAACGTGAAAAGAGCAGTTGCTGCTCTGGTCATGCTGGGGATCGCGACCGTCACGGCGGCGCCCAGTTCGGCGGCTACGACGGTCTACGGTTCTGCTCAGCTCAAGTACACCGTCAACGCGACGGCGGCGATCTCGATCGCCGTCAACTACGATGCCAACGGCGCGATTCAGCCCGCCGTGGCGTCGTCGATTCTCCCGTCTGTCGCCGGTAACTGCACCGCGGGCGTTGCCGAGGCGTCGGCCGCGACCCTGACGTTCGGCGGCATCACGCCGCCTTCAGGCGCGGCGCCCTACACGACGTGCTACTACAAGAACGCGATCTCGGTCGGCGTCAACTCGAACGACGCGGCCGGCGTGAAGGTCATGGAATACGTCGACGTGCTGCCGGCCGGTACGGTCATCTGCAGCTACCCGCTCGACGGCAACGCGCCGAAGAACAAGCCGACGCAGTCGGCCGCGACGGCGATCACCGGGAACGGCACCTGCGCGGCGGCGACCGGCGGTGCTGCCGGAACCGCGCTCACGGCACTCGGCGCGACGACTGCCGGCTCCGGCTACGGCGCGCAAGGCAACCCCGGCGCCCCGGCGACGGTCGTCGTCGGCCCCGGTACGCCGACCTCGACCGTGTACACGGCCGGCGGTTACCAGTTCTATACCAGCGGTGGCGCGCAGCCGCCGGCGGGCTGGAACTTCCTCGGCTCGGACGTGAGCCTCAGCGTGAGCCCTGCTGCCGCCTCGGGAAACAACCTCTCGAGCGTCATCACCTTCGCGCTGATCGCCAGCTAAAGCGAGCGCCGCCGACTCATCCCGCCGGACGGAATCGCCGAGAATACACATGATGCGTCTTTCGCGCTTCCTCACGATTCTCGCGGTCTGCGCCGCCTTCGGGCTCGCGCTGACCGTTCCGTCCTCAGCGGACATCTCGGTCGACGTCTCGCCTGCGAAGTACGAGCTGTCGACTCAACCAGGCAAGCAAGAAACGTTTCCGATCACGGTTCGAAACACGAGCGGCGCCGCGGTGCACATCGTGGCGTCGCTCTCGGACTACACCGTCGGACCGACCGGAAACTATCTCTTCGCCGCGCCCGGCAAGTCGCCGTTCTCGCTTTCAAAAGGGATCAGCGTCAACCCGCGCGAGTTCGATCTCGAAGCGAACTCGTTCGTGCAGGTGCGGTTCTCGGTCGACGTTCCGTCGACCGCGAGCGGTGAGTACAGCAACCTCGTGTTCTTCACGACCCGGCCGACACGCCACGGTGGCGGGCTCTCGATCGTGGAGCGCATCGCATCGAAGATTTACGTCATCATCCCGGAGTCGACGCGAATTGCCGGCGAGGTCGACGACGTCAAGGCCCAAACCCTCGACGACGGTCAGCACTACCTCGTCAACTTTCGCAACACCGGAAACGCGCACGTCTATTTGAGCGGGCGCGTCGAAATCAAGCAGGGAGGAACGGTCGTCGACCGGATCAGCTTTCCGCCGGGGATGCTCGTCGAGCGCTCCGGGAAGCGGCTGATCGACGCCGTAGGAAAGAAGCTCGCGCCGGGCTCGTACTCCGTGGTCGCTATGGTCGACTATGGGGGTCCGAACCTCGTCGCAGGTCAAGCGAACATCACGGTGCGCTAAGCGCACCGTCATCAGCCGCATAACGGAACGGATTCCGGAGATTACATGTACCACGTGACGCGTACGCTGGCGGTTATCGCCATCGTCGCCGCCAGTGTGCTCGGTCTCGGTGCGCTCGTCGCCTTCGCGCAGTCGACCCAGTCGGCGCAGCGAACGGTGGGCGGGCCGCGCTCGACGACGACGACGGCCGTAACGCCGCCGCCGCTGCCGTTCGGCGACCAGACCCGCACGCAGAGCGGACGTCGTTCCACCATCGTCCCCGCTGGGAGGAGCGACCTCATCTCGCCGCTCGCGCGGCTGATGGCGAGCGCGCACGGTCAGTCACAGCTCCGCCCGTACACCGGGCCGCGTCCTCCGATTCCGAAGCTCTCCGACTTCTTGAAGCACCGCGTGCACACGCGCTCGGCGAACGGATCGTCGATCGTGCTCACGGGTCCGCTCGGCGTCGCGTATCTCGAAGACCAAACCGTCGCCTACGGCTCGCTGGTCGGCTGGGTTTGCACGAACCTGCAGGCGACGACCCCGTACAAGTACATCGTCTTCTCGCCCGACGGCTACGCCGCCGAGGTGCTGCCGTTCAAGCAGTCGACCAACTCGAACGTCTCGCCGTGGACCACCGACAATCAGGGCCGCTGTCTCGACAGCACCAACTTCGCGTACTACGCGTTCATCCCGCTGTCGACGCCGATGACGAACGGGCCGGGCGGCGGGAACAACCCCGACCCGATCACCGCGGTCGGCCCGACCCGCGGCGGCGTCGCCGGGTCGGACCCGCCGTACTCCGGCGTGTGGGCGATCGCCGTCAAGAACAACACCACCGGCGTGTTCGAAGCGGTCGCGTACACCGTCGTCCTCGGCACGCTGAACTTCAACACGTTCAGCGACGCCGGCTTCACGACGAAGGCCGCCGACTTTACGTCCGGATCGAACGTCTACGTTTCCGCCTCGGGTCTGAACCCCTCGCACTTCTACGCGTTCGGCTTCGTCAACACGTCCGGCAACGGGCTGCCGTGCGTGTACACGATCCCCTCGGGCGCGCAGAACAACGCGAACGCGACGTGCTTCGTGCAAGGCGCGTCGGGCGTCGTGCCGACGAACGGCACGCTCACCGGCGTCTTCCCGACGCCCGCCAACGGCGCGAACAGCGTCGGCACGTACTCCGTCCAGCTCTACGACGTCACCCCGAACGTCAACGACTTGATCTCGACGCAGCAGATCTCGTTGAACCCGGCGAGCGTCACCTGGAACTCGCTGATCCCCTACAACGGCGCGACGATCGGTACGAATAGCCAAGACACGTTTGCGGTCGACGGGATCATCAACGGCAACACCGGCGCGCCGGCGGTCGTCGAGGAGTCGGTGACCGGCTTGACCTACGCCGCCAGCGGGCTGACGACCGGCCACAACTACCGGATCACCGTGAGCAACCCGAACGGCGTCGTGATGAACAGCACCACGACCGATCCGCAGCAGCAGCAGTTCGCGCAGCTGCCGACCTATACCGCGGTCGGCGGCGCGCTGCCCGCGACCAAGGTCGATTTCCCGGTCAACACGACGACGATCACCTCGCTCGGCCAAGCGCAGATTCAGTTCGCGCCGAACGTCTACACGGCGCAGCTCTACGACACGACGGCGGGCGCGGTCGTCGGTTCCAAGTCGTTCCGCATGCTCTCGTACGCCGCCGCGATGCACTGGACGACGCCGGCCGGCCTGTTCGTGAACGCCAACGTCCTCGCGACGCCGGTCACCACGACGGTGCAGAACACCGCCGGGATCCTGTACGGCTCGTGGAACGCCGACGGGATCAAGCAGATCACGATCACCAGCGACACGAACAACTTCGTGACCCTCGGCTTGCAGGCCGGCATGACGACGGCGACCGACTCCAGCGGCAACGTCTGGAACCTGACGAACCCGAACGCGCGCACCATCATCGCGACGCCGAACATCGCCGGCGTGAGCTTGCCCGCCAACGGAACGCTTCCGATCCCGATGACCGTCGCGGATCCGGGCGTGAAGTGCGGCGGCACCGGCTGCATCCTGCGCACCTCGATCCTGCCGCTTCACGGCATCAATTCGAGCGTCACCAACGCCAAGATGCAGAACACCGCCAGCAACGGGCTGCTGGTGTTCGCCACCGGCTCCGGCGGATCGGTTCCGACCTACGCGATCACCGTCGGCGCCTACTCGGGTGCGCAGCTGCCGGCCTCGCGCTACAACCAGATGATGTACCGCACCGGCACGAACGGCGCGAAGAACGGCACGTACACGCTCACCTTCACGATCACCAACACCGGCTCGACCCAGGCGATGGAGAGTGCGGAGTTCGCGCTCCCGCCGGGCTTCGACGTGCAGCTGACGCCGCCGACGCTGACCAGCATCATCGTCAACGGCGTCAACCAGACCGCGAACTGGACGATTCAAACGCCCAACCCGTTCGGCGGGATCGGCACCGGCTGCGACCCGGCGGTCAACGACTTCGGGATCACGACGACCAAACCCGCGGCGGACCTCGCCATCGGCAAGACCGCGGTCGTGACGATCCAGCTGCCGATCCTGCCGACGGCGTTCCCGTTCGAGGAGATCGCAGGGACGGCGAACTACTGCGACTCCGCCGGGATCGGCGGCACCGCGTACCAGCTCGGTCAGACCAACACGCTCACCAACGCGATCGCCGGAACGCAGAACATCGACTCGACCGAGCTGGCCGTGTTCTCGCTCGACACGTCGCTGATGTCGGCGACGATGAACAGCTCCACCATCGCCGCGCTGCCCGGCGTCAACACGACGTTCAAGTTCTTGAACACGTCGACCGGTCTCGACCCGAACCCCGACTACGTCAACGAGCTGCTGATCACCGTCCCCGCGGGCGCGATCCCGAACTCGCTGACGATCACCTCGCCCAACCAGGTCGGTGTGACGTGGTTTGCCAACCCGACCGGCACCGCGGGGCAGTGGCGGATCGAGCTGTGCACGCCGGGACCTGCGCCGTGCACGGCGGCGGCGGACTCGAAGGCGCTCCCGCCGGGCGACGAGCTCGACGTGCAGTTCAACTACACGGCGGCACCGACGGTCGGGAACTATCCGATCGCGTGGACGGTTCGCGGCGCGAACGGCAACGCGGTGGTAGCGGCGACCGGCGGGCAGATTCCCACGCTGATCGTCGCGAACACGACCGCGAAAACCGGGTTCACGTTCGCCGGGGGCTACACCGCGACGCCGGTGTATCCGCCGACCGTACCGCCGCCGGGGTTCGGACCGCTTACGCCGACGCAGGTGAACGTCCAGCCGACCGTCGGCGCGTGGGCGAACTTCGTCAACGGCAACAGCTACGTGTACGAGCTGGTGAACAACGGCTCGACGCCGATCACCGACATCTCGCTCGGAATTCCGTCCTCCAACACCTCCGGCCAGATCACCGATGCCCAGGATTGGCAGGTCATCCCGGCGTCGATCCACATCTACAGCAATCCCGCCGGCGGGGCGCAGGGCGCGCAGTGCCTGAACAACGGCTACAAGTCGCTCACGCAGCCGGTGCGCGGATCGCCGGGCACGTTCGGTCTGCTGATGCTCTCCGGCTGCAACGTCGCCGTCGGCGGCAAGCTCGACATCTACTTCAACGCGCTCTCGCCCTACGACAACGGCTCGACGTTCCTCTTCCCGGCCAGCGTCGCGAACGGCGCCGTTCCCGCGGATCCGCGGCCGCCTGCGTCGCTCAACACGACAACGACCTGGCCGCAGTCGAATACGATCCACATCAATCCCGACGCGCGACTCGCGGTGACGGTCCCGGCGGCCGGCGGTTACGTCTTCAACCCGGCGCTTTACGGCGGCTCGCTGCCGAATCCGGCGTGCGCCAGCGGGTGTGCGTTCACCAACAACTTCGTGCCGATCATCGACCTCGGGTCGTTCAACGGATCGAAAACGATCACGAACGTGCTCGCCGCCTCCGTCTACAGCAACGACCCGAGCGGTTGGAGCCTTTCGGTCGCCGCGGACGTGAACCCCACGCCTGCCGGCGGACAGGTCCTCACCTGCCTCGACGCGGTCGCGACGAACGCGCCGGCCGGCTTCGCGAGCCCGGCAAACGTCAACTGCACGCCGAACTATCAGATCATCCCGACGGTCGGAACGCTGCCGCTCTCGACGTTCAACGGCTCGGTCCGCAAACAGCCGGTCGACAACATCATGAACTTCAAGGTGACGATCGGCCCGTCGGTCACGAGCGCCACGCAAGTTCAGACCGTCACGCTCACCTACACCCTGGTGCCGAACTGATGGGTACGTATGCCGTTCGCGCGCTCGCCGCACTGCTGGTCGCCGGCATCCTGGCGCCGGCGACCGCGCTCGCCGGCGTGACGTCGTACGGTTCGGTCAACGTGAACTACAAGGTCATGCCGTCGGTGCACGCGCAGGTCGTGCCGAACTACGCGGCCGGCTTCGGACCGCAAGGCGGATCCGGAAGCGGATCGACCCCGGCGCCGGGCGCCGGTGCGGTGCTGAACGGTGGAACCGTCGACTTCGGGAACGTCGTGGTCGGCTATCAGTACATCTACAAGTACGCCGCGCAAGTCAGCGTTCAGACGAACGACAACGCCGGCTTCGTCGTCTACGCGGAAGGCGCGACCGACCTGAACGGCAGCAACCCCGTTCCGACGCCCTCGACGTACGCGATCTTTCACACGCTGTACTGGCTCGCCTCGAGCGGAAGTAACACGCCGTACTCGCCGGCGAAGAGCTTCGTGAAGACCTTGGGCGTGCCGATCGCCGGCGGTGCGATGGGGATCGACTATTCGGGCGTCGGCGGGAAGCCCTCAGCCGGCTCAGTGGTGTGGTCGTATCCGGTCTCCGGCAACGTCGTCCAAGGCTTCGACTACCAGCTGCGCCTGCCCGGCGACATTCCGACCAGCCAGTTCAACGTCTACATCGTCTACACGGTGATCGGAAATTGAGACGCACTAACACCGCCGCGCTCGCCGCGCTCGCCGTGCTCACGTTTCTCGCCGGCTTCTCGCAGGCCGACGCGCTGCAGAGCTTGCGCGCGACCAAGAACGTCGTCATCAACGTCGTCGTGACGCCGAGCCCGCCGCCGGTCGCGTTCCTGCACCGCGCGGCGCCCGCGCCGGCGCCCGCCGTTCCCGCGACCGCCGCGCTCGCGTTCGCGAAGCTGCTCGAGGATCCGTTCGCCGGGCCGCGCACGATCGCGGCGTCGAGCACCGCCTGGGACGTCGCGCCGGGCGGCGGAACGATGATCGCGCAATCGACGGTCCAGCCGCCGCCGGTTCCGGTTCAGTTCAACGCGAAGCCCGATCCGAACGCGATCTACTTGCACGTCATCCTGCACACGCCGGATCTCAACGTCCCGTACGGCACCACGGTGTTCCCGTGCGCGTTCGAGGTCTACACGTTCTACGACAAGGCGACGTACGCGCTCAACGACTACGGACAGGGCACCAGCAAGACCGGAACGGGAACCTACCCGATCGAGAACTTTCCGGCGTCGAGCTATCTGTCGTGGGCGGTGCCCGATTTCTCGCCGACGTTCCATCAGTACGTGAACTCCGGCGCGCCGGGCGAAAAGGTGTGGACCGGCTTGATGAACCAGGCCCAGCAGCACTGCGTCGACCTGTCGATCTTCGTGCCGGACTCGCTGGCGCCCGGAGCGTACACCGCGGTGATTCAGTACAACCTGCTGGTCAACTGAACGCGCGTCAGTCGTCGCGGCGCGTCGCGGCGAGGACCAGCGCCACGAGCACGAGCAGCGCGACCACGCCGTAGACCTCGCTCGACTGCTGGTGCAGCGCGCGATATGCCGCGCCGCGCACGTCGGTCGTCGCAGTCATCTGCGCGACGATTACCCGCTGCTCGTAGGTCGCGAGCCCGAGCGCGAGCGCGACCAGCGTGGCGCGCGCGAAGTCCCAGGTGCGGTCGCCGGCGCTGACGGAGCGCGCGACCGCGGCCAGCAGCGCGAGCCCGCCCAGGACGTAGCCCCAAACGGTCAGCGCGCCGAGCGTGCGCGCGGTGAGCTCGGCGAAACGCGCGACGTCGAGCGGCGCGACGATGCGGAACGCGAGCGGCGCCGAGACGAACGCGAACCCGGCGAGCGCGCCGAGCCACACGCCGAGCGCCGGGATCTCGATTGCCGCGAGGACGCGGTCGCGCAGGCCGGAAGGAGGTTTCCTCATCACCGCGCCTTTCCGAGGAGGAGACCGTTGGACCCGCTCGCGTTCATCACCGCACTCGCGCGCGAAGCCGGTGCGCTCTTGCGCGAGCGGCTGGACGGCCCGCGCGAGGTGCGGCAGAAGACGCCGCACGACCTCGTCACCGATGCCGACCGCGCGAGCGAAGAGCTGATCGTCGGCCGCATCCGCGCCGCCTATCCCAATGCGACGATTCTGGGCGAGGAGAGCGGGACGCACGCCGGAAGCGGCGACGAACGGTTCATCGCCGACCCGCTCGACGGGACGACGAACTACGCGCACCGCTATCCGCTGTTCTGCGTCGCGATCGCGTACGAGCGCCGCGGCGTCGTCGAAGCCGGCGCGGTGTACGCGCCGGTGCTCGACGAGATGTTCGCCGCGCGGCGCGGCGGCGGCGCGACGCTGAACGGCAAACCGATCCGCGTCGCGGCGACGGCGCGGCTCGCGCGCGCGATGGTCGGGACCGGGTTCAACCCGGCGAACTACGCGCGCAACGGTCCGTATTTCGAGCACGTCTCCGACCGCGCCGAAGCGGTACGGCGCGACGGAAGCGCGGCGCTCGACCTCTCATACGTCGCCGCCGGACGCTACGATGCGTTCTGGGAGTGGGACCTCAAGCCGTGGGACGTCGCCGCCGGCGCGCTGCTCGTCGAAGAAGCCGGCGGCCGCGCGACCGCAATCGAAGGGACGCAGCTGGACATTGCGGCCGGTTCGATCCTGGCGAGCAACGGGGCGATCCACGCCGAGTTGCAAGCGTTGCTGGCGGAGGTCTGACGGGAGGGAATCGGACCGCCGCTCCGCGAGAGAGGCGGATGGAATCGAACGACTCGAACGACGAGATGGTCGTCGTCTCGCGCGCTGCGCTGGAGCAGCTGCAGCGCCAGATCGACTCGCTTCCGGAGGTCTTCGCCAAGACGACGCAAGAGCTCGGCCGCACGCTCTCGGCGCGGCTGACGGCGGCGCTCGACGATCTCGCCGCGCAGCTCGGCGAGACCACCGACGACGCGCTGCGCTCGATCCGCGACGCGATCCCGGTCGTCGTCGCGCAGTACGCGCCGGAGATCGGCCCCGAAGCGCTGGACTCGATCACCGAAGCGATCTATGCGCGGGCGGCGGAACGGTTTGCGACCCTTCACGCCGCCCAGCGCATCTTGAGCGAGCGCCTGCAGCAGCCCCCTACGTAGTGACGATCACTTTATGATCGTGGTTATAATGCCGAGGCCGTTGACGAAGATCCCGGCGACCTGACCGATCGAGATCTTGTTGCCGTTGAGAACGTCCTGGAGCGAGACGCCGACGTTGACGTTCGAGTTGTTCAGGACGTTCACGTTGTTGAGCGCGTTGCTCACGTTGATGTTCGCCAGCACGTACTGAAGGTACGCGATCGGCGAGTTGCTCCCGTTCGTCGCCGGAAGGCCGCCCGTCTGCGCGACCAGCGTCCCCGGCCCGAGAACCGCGAGCGCCGGGATGTCCATGTTCGCATCGCCGACCTTCAGGATCGACTTGAGCCCTGACGAAAGCCGGTAGACGCGCAGCTTGTCGAAGCTGACGTGCTTCATTGCGCGCACCTTGTTCGCTTCTTGGAGCGGATGCGTCAAGCCGTAGCGCAGATCGGTCACGCTGAGCGAGCCGTTCGGGATCTTCTTGTACTGCGGCGCGGGCTTCGCCGAAGCGGCAGGTGCCGGCGGCTTGGCGGACGGCGACGGCGCGGGCGCCATCGTCATCACCGGAGCCGGCGCCGTGCTGGCCGGCGGCGCAGGAGTCGTCATCGACGGCGGAAGCGGTGCGACCGGCTGCGTCGCCGCCGGCTGCGGTGAGGCGCTCTGCGCGAGAACGGCGGCCGGAGCGAGCCCGAGCACGAGCGCCGCGAGTGGTGCGAAGTGCTTCGTCATGCGGGTCCTCACTTGGTGATCGTCGTGATGATCCCGCCGCCGCCGATGTAGAGGCCGACGACTTGACCGATCGAGATCTTGTTGTTGTTGAGCACGTTCGAGAGCGCGACGTTGACGTTCACGTTCGAGTTGTTCAGCACGTTCAGGTTGTTGAGCGCGTTGCTGACGTTGATGTTCGCCAGGACGTCGCGCAGGTACTGAATCGGCGAGTTGTTGCCGTTCGAGCTGGGCATCGAAGGCGTCGTCTGCGCGATCTGGATCCCGCTGCCGAGCATCGCCGCCGCGATCGCCTGCGTGTCGGCGTCGCTGACTTTGAGCACGGTCTTCAGCGAGGACGGAAGCTTGTAGACGCGCAGGTTGTCGAAGTTGACGGTCTTCATCTTCGCGAGCTGCTTCGCGGCCTGAATCTGGTGGGTGAGCCCGTACACGACCTGCGAGCGCGTCAGCGAACCGCTCTTGAGCTGCTTGATCTGCGGTTTCTGCGTCGTCCCGCCGCCGTTCGACGGTGCGGCGGTCGCAGTGGGAGCGTTGCTCGGTTCCGACATCGGGCTCGGCACGGGCGCGGCGGGAATCGGATTCGACGACGCCATCGGCGCCGGCGCGCCGGTGCTGACCGGCATCGGTGAGGGCTGGGTCGTCTGCGCGAACGCGGCGCTCGACGACGCGAGCGCCATCGCCGCGGCGGCGAGCAGCAGCCGGCTAGGTTGGTGCATGGATGAGGCTCCTGTTCGTTGCGAAGGATGACACAGGAGCGGTGATTCCCGAAACCGCGCCGACCGACGCGTGCTCGCTCAGCGCACGAGCTGATCCATCGTCGAAAGGAAGCGTTCGATCTCTTCGTCGGTGGTATAGAAGTGCGCGCTTACGCGCAATCCGCAGCCCGGACGGTAGTCGACGAAGATCCGCCGCTGCACGAGCTCGTGCAGCACGCGCTCGCCCTCGGCGACGTCGATCCCGACCCAGCCCGTGCGTTTCGCAGGATCGTGCGGCGTGCTGACGCGCCAGCCTCGTTCGAGTGCCTCCTCGGTGAGCCGCGTCGTGAGGCGCACGTTGTGCTCGCGAATCGCGGGGACGCCGAGCTCGCGGATGATGTCGTGTCCGGGTTTTGCGACCAGGTAGCCGGGGATCGTCGGCGTTCCGGTTGCCCAGCGCATCTGATCGGTTGCGTAGTCGATCGGCGGCGGCTCGAACGCAAACGGCGCGCGGTGCGCGAACCAGCCGGTCACCATCGGCCTGAACTGCTCCGCGAGCGACGGGCGAACGTAGATCCAGCCGCAACCGGGGCCGCCGCACAGCCATTTGTGCGAGCCGCCGACGGCGACGTCGACGTCGAGCGCGACGACGTCGTACGGGTATGTCCCGGTCGTCTGGTACGCATCGAGCACGACCAGCGCGCCGACCTCGCGCGCGCGCGCGACGATCGCGGGCACGTCGATCAGCACGCCGCTTTGATAGTATGCGTGCGAGAGGACGACAACCGCGGTCCGCTCGGTGATCGCGGCGCAGATCCGTTCGGTCGGGATCGTGCGGCCGTCGTCGGTCGGGACGCGCACGGTCTTCGCGCCGCCGCGCTCCCACGCCGTCCACACGTACGCGAGCGAGGGAAACTGCAGCGCCTCGTACACGACTTCGTTCTTCGCCGTGCCGTGCAGATCGAGCGACGACGCGAGCGCCGACTGCAGCACGCTCACGTTCGGGCCTAGCGCAATGCTCCCGGCCGGCGCGCCGACGATCGCGCCGATCCCGTCGGCGATCGCGCGCGCCTCGTCGAGCCACGCCGGCCACGCGCCTTCTGGACCGCCGTCGGCCCACTCCGCGTGGTAGCGCGTGAGCGCGTCGCGCGCGGCGAGCGGCGGCGCGCCCATCGAGTGCGAGACGAGCCACGTGTTGACGTCGATCCCGGCGAAGCGCTCGCGCGCTTTGGCGGATGTTGCTGCGATCACGCGGGCGAGCTTCCGCCGAGCTCGGTGCGAACCTCCCACAGCTCCGGAAAGAAGCGCTTCTGCAGGGTGGTCTGCAGGTACGCGACGCCGAGCGAGCCGCCCGTCCCGGGTTTCATCCCGATCATCCGCTCGACCATCAGCACGTGACGGCTGCGCCACAGCCGCACCCGCTCGTCGAACTCGATGAGATCTTCGAGCAGCAAGTACAGCACGTAGTGCGCGCCTTCGTTCTCGTAGACCGACTTGAACGTCGCGATGAGCGCGTCGTGCGAGGAGACGTCGAACCCGTGCCGCGCGAGATAGCTTTTTAGCGCGTCGTAGAGCGTCGGCTCGTGCAGCCGGCGCTCGAGCCGTGCGCGCTCCTCCGGTGTCGGCTCGAGGTGCGCGAGCGCTTTCTCGTTGCCGCGCAGGCCGCAGCGGAACTCGATCTCGCGAAACTGCGCCGACTGAAAACCGCTGGCTGGGTTCAGTCCCTCGCGAAACGCGTTGAACTCCTGCGGCGTCATCGTTTCCAGCACGTCGACCTGCTCTTCCAGGATGCGCTGGATCGCGTGGATGCGGCGAAAGGCCTTGGTCACCTTGAGCAGGTCGTCTTCGTCGAGGTAGCGCACCGCGGCGTCGAGCTCGTGCAGCACCTGCTTGAACCACAGCTCGTAGACTTGATGGATAAGGATGAACAGCAGCTCGTCGTGGTGCGCGGGGTCGCTCAGCGGCTGCTGGAGCGCCAGCAGCTCGGGGACCTTGAGGTACGAGCCATAGGTGAGGGAAGCGGTAGGCACCGTGAGGCCTTCCGCATCATGCCGCGCCGCTACTGTTTGGCGGCCGCACGCTACTGTTTGCCGGCCGTCCTCCAATGCCAGGCGTAGGCGTTCCAGAAGTGCTGTCCGGTGACGGCCGGCTCGATCCCCTCCAGCCCGTCGCGGTAGCCGACCGCTTCGCGGTTGAAGCCGAGGAAGATCACGTCGGTCTGCGCGATCAGCTGCCGCGTGAGCGCGCGGTCGCCCGCGGCTTCGTGCACCGGATCGATCGTGTCCAGCTCCTCGCGCGCGGCGCGCTCGATCGCCGGGTCGCAGATGCCGCCGAAGTTGTCGCCGTTCGGCGGCCGCGTGTCGCAGCGGAAGAGGTACGAGTGGTCGGCGACCAGGTTCGGCTGCCAGCCGCTGTAGGCGAAGTCGAAGCGGCCGGTCTGAAAGATTCCGTGCTCGGCCTTCGACGCCCAGACTTGGTTGTAGGCGTACGACTTCAAGTCGACGCGCACGCCGAGCTTGGCGAGATCCTGCTGCGCGAACAAGCCGAAGCGGCCGGTCGTCTTCGACTCGGTCGTCGCGACGAACTCGAGCGCGAGGGCCTTCCCGTTCTCGCGCCGCGACCCGTCCGGTTGCAGCTTCCAGCCCGCCGCATCGAGGAGCCTCGCGGCCTCGCGCGGATCGTAACGCGGCTGCACGAGCGTCGGATCGTACGCGAATTGGCCGGGGAGCCGGTCGCTCTCGCCGGGGACCCACATCTCGCCGTTGAGGTCGCGCATGATGCGCACGCGGTCGATCCCGGCTGCGAGCGCGCGCCGGACGCGCAGGTCGTCGAGCGGCGGTCGCGCGACGTTGAGCAAGACGTAGTCGAACTCGTAGTGCGGCTTCAGCACGATGTGCCCGTCGCGGCGCGTGCGGATCGCGTCGAGGAAGGTGCGCCCGGCTTGCACGCGGCCGATCACGAAGTCGCCGCCGCCCGTGTTCCAGACGGTCGCGAGCGTGTTCGTGTCCGGGACGATCACGATGTCGATCCGCGCGATCGGCGGTGCGCCGCGAAAGTAGTTCGGATCGGCGGTGAGCACGAGCCGCGAGCCGCGCTCCCACGCGGTGAGCTTGTATGGTCCGAGCCCGATGGGCGCGCCGTTGTACGGATCGCGGTTGATGTCGTGCTTGCCGGCGAGCAGGTGCGCGGGCAGGATCGGGTACGGATCGTTCGCCGCCATCGTGAAGCACGACGGAACGAACGGCGAGAACGGCCGCGTCAGCGTGACCTGCACGGTGTACGGATCGAGCGCGCGCACCGACTTGACGTGGTCGAATCCGGTCCGGTCGGGGACGGCGTTGTTCGG
>DASZGA010000063.1:0-5953 GCA_035939295.1 Candidatus Elarobacter sp.
GCAGAGCGGCTGATCTCTTCACAGTTCCGGAGAACAAATGCAGAAAATCAAACCCTTTTTGTGGTTTAACGATCAGGCGAAAGAAGCGGCGACGTTCTATGTGTCGCTGTTCAAAAACTCGAAGATTACGAGCGACGGCGATATGGTCGTCGCGTTCGAGCTCGACGGACAGGAGTTTCTGGCGCTCAACGGCGGCCCGCAGTTCGACTTCACGCCCGCCGTTTCGCTCTACATCACCTGTGAGACGCAGGCCGAAGTGGACGATCTATGGACCAAGCTTACAGACGGCGGAGAACCGGGTCGATGCGGGTGGCTGAAAGACCGCTTCGGCCTGTCGTGGCAAGTCATCCCGACCGCCTTGAGCGACATGCTGCAAGACGAGGACGACGCGAAGTCGGAACGTGTCATGCAAGCGATGTTCCAAATGAGCAAGATCGAGATAGACAAGCTCAAGGCAGCATACGACCACGCCGTCTCGTAGCACTAACTGCGGTCCGCGCTCTTCGGCTGCTACCTTGCGGCAATTTCCTTCGCGCGGAATTTTGCGATCCGTTCGATCAACTTTACCGGGACCGGCTGAGAAAGCGGAAAGCGGATCGTGCCCTTGCTGAGCTCGTACGGTTCGAGCTCGTCCTTGAACGCCGCAACGAGCGCGTCGCCGGCGGGATAGAGCGAATAGTGCTTCTTCCACCCCGCGAAATAGAGAATCACGACGCCCTGCATTTTGTAGGCCGGGATCTGATACGAGATCGCTTCCTCGCCGCCGGGCACCGCCTTCCGGATCGTGCTCCGCACCCGCTCGAGGACGCTCTGGACGGCGTCGGGTTGCGAGGCGATGTACTCATCCACGGACTTGAAGTCGGTCTTAGCCATCTTGCGCTAGAATTTTCCTCTCACGGTTTGCGGCTGCCTGGCAGCGCCGCCCAATTTCGGTTACAGGCGGGCTGTAGACGGAACGGGAGGCCCGGCCGAAGGAATCGCGGCGTGCGCTTTCTTGATCACGTGGAGCGGAAACTATGAGCATTCGGCCGCGGGCGGCACGCGAGAGTGATCTCAGCGCATTGTTGGAGCGGTGCCGGACCGACTCATTGACATACGTGCCGGCCGGGGTCTCGATGGGAGATCTTGCACCTGCCGGTTTCAAAAGACGTCACTGGACGACTCCGCTCGCAGGCTCGAACGCGTTCGAGCGAGCAGTAGAGGCGCTTCGTACATGGGAGATGCACCGCGGTGCCGGCCTGCGCGTCGCGGCGGATGGGCCGATTGCGGTAGGTACCAATGTCGCGTTCAGCGCACCGCTGCCGATCGGATTCGTCGACGGAACGTGTCGCATCGTGGTTGTCGTCGAGGAGCCGAATCGATTTGGATTCGCCTACGGAACGCTCTCCATCCACCCCGAAAGCGGCGAGGAGGCGTTCGTCGTATCCAGAGATCAAGACGGCAATGTTCGTATCGACATCGACGGAGTGTCGCGCGTGACACAACCGTTCGCCCGGCTCGTCCCGCGAGCCGCGGACCAGCTACAAGACCGCGCCGTCCGGCGCTATCTCGCCGCGATGCGAACGCTTACGCGCGATTAAGCGAAGCGGTTTCGCGTGCTGCGCATGAAATATCTCGTTAGCTGCTGAGGCTGGCTGCCGACGCGGCCGGATAAAACGGCATAGGCTCGCAACAAGCGAGGTACGTCATTCGGTCGATCGAGATCCAGTCTGTGCCGTCAAGGCCTTTGTTCAATCGTTTCTGCGGCGACTTCGGGAAGGCGCTGGCGACCTTTATCCAGCGTCTTTGCTGTTGCGCGATCTCTTTGAGCTCGTTGACCGCTTCGACCAAGTCCTGATCTTGACTGAAAATAAGCGCGACGTCGTAGTCGTTGAGTCGACCGAGCCGAACCATGTCCAGGGCGATGCGGACATCGATGCCTTTTTCGCGGCCAATCGGCGGCGTGCCGGAATAGCGCAACGGTCGCGTATATGTGAGAACGCCTTGTTTGCCCATGCGCGCCAACTTGGCTTCCCACCCCGCGAGCAAGCGCGAAGCGTATTGCTTTAGCGGTATACCAGTGTAGAAACGAACCTGGCGAAGCGCCCAGCCCTCTCTCTGGCAGATCGTTGCCGCGATCGCGTGAACGTCATACGTAGGTTCGCTGAGGCTGAAGGCCTCTTTCGCTCGGTGAAATAGGTTCTGGCCGTCGACGAACGCGACGGCGCGTTTTTCTTGCGGTTCCTGCACTTCACACCCGTGAAAAAAAGAAATAAACCCGGGCAAGGCCTTTCGGCGTCCCCCGGGCTGTAGAGGAGTTAATCCTACCCCGCCTGTCCGGGTCTTGTCAAGACTCCTTTTCGGCCCAGATTTTCTTCGCGCGGCTCCTCTGCTGCGGTGATGGACGCATGCGGCGCTTCACTGAACGCAAATGCCCTGTCCGCATACCGATGGCGGAGTTGCTACGGTAGCGGTCAGAGACTGACGAGCGAGCTCGCGTAAGAGCGTCCGCGTGCTATCGGAAGCAGCGCGCTTTGCTTGACGCGCGAAGTTCGCGCTATGGGAAAATCATGGCACGAACGTACGTTCGTGTAAATGACCGAAAACAGTTTGCGCTAACGGTTCATGCGCGAATGGTTTCGCGAATCGTTGCTGCGCCGATTACTTCGATTCCGTCCGTGTCGAGCAGCGCGACGAGCTGTCCCGGTGTTACCGCGCGATGTGGCTCGTCGAATGTTAGCCGCAGCGTGCCGTCGTTCGGAATCAATTCCGCGTTCGCGGGAACCAGCCTCGCACGATAACGCGTCATCGCCAAGACCCGCGCGCGACCTGCGGCGAAGCGCTCCGGTCGAATGAGATTCACCTCGTCCGCAATCAGCGCGTCGATGCCGAGCTCTTCTTCGCGGCCGATTACGATGGTGTTCGTCGATGCGTCGATCCGCGTCACGTAGCGCGGCCCGTCACCCGCCGGCAATCCACGCCGCTGACCGACGGTGTACCCGCCGATCCCCGCATGCTCGCCGACGCGCTCACCGGCAGTCGTCACGACCACGCCGGGGCGCGCGGTCTCCGGCGCGAGGCGGGCGAGGATCTCGCGGTAGTCGCCGCCTTCGACGAAGCAGATGTCCTGCGACTCCGTTTTCTCCGCCACTCCGAGGCCGAGCCGCGCCGCGTGCGCGCGCGTCTCGGCCTTCGACATCTGCCCGACCGGCAACAGCAGCCGCTCCAGCTGATCCGGCGCGAGCTGCGCCAACGCGTAGGACTGGTCTTTCGGCGACTCGCTCCGGTACAGATGCGGGCCGTCGGGCGCGTGCTCGAGCCGCGCGTAGTGGCCGGTTGCTACGTAGCGCGCGCCGAGGCGGTCGGCGTAGGCGCGGAGGGTTCCGAGCTTCACGTGGTTGTTGCAGGAGACGCACGGGTTCGGCGTGCGGCCGTTGGCGTAGTCGCGGGCGAACCGTTCGATCACGCCGCGCCGGAACGTCTCCTCGAAGTCGAGGACGTAGTGCGGGATACCGATCGCCGCCGCGCTGCGCCGGGCGTCGTCGAAATCGTCGGCGCCGCAGCACGACTTGGCGTGCGCCGGTTTCGTCGGGGCGTACATCTTCATCGTCACGCCCACGACGTCGTAGCCCGCTTCCGCCAGCAGGCCGGCCGCCACCGCCGAGTCGACCCCGCCGCTCATCGCGGCGACGACGCGCGTCGGTCTCAAAGGCGCCGTCCCGGATTGCGCTCGCTCCATCACCATCACTGCTCTCATTGTACAACCCGCGCACCAGGAGAACCGGGTGCGCCCGCTAAGGTTCGACCACATGCCTGCGCTCGGAGAGGAGTTCCGAAGCGCGCGGGAAGCGCGCGGGCTCACGCTTTCGGACGTTGCCGAGCAGATTCACATCCGTTCGGTCTACCTCAACGCCATCGAGAACGAAGACTGGAAGTCGATCGGCGCGCCCGTCTACGTGCGGGGATTCATCCGCACCTACGCCCGTTTCCTCGGGCTCGACGCCGAAGACGCGGTGGCGAACTTCAACCGCATCGCCCCACCCGAGCGGGCGCCCGCTCAAACAGCCTCGACGGCGATCGTCGACGAGCGCGAAGGCTCGCCCGTCTCGATCTGGGCGATCATCGGCACGCTGGTCGCCCTCGTCATCGTCGGCTTCGTCCTCTACGAGGCGTGGCTGCTGTACAGCGGCCGCGGCAACGGCAGCGCGCCGGTCGTGGCGACGACGGCGCAACCGGCGGCAGCGACCCCAGGGTCCCAGTCTCCGGCGCCGGGAGCTTCGGCATCCCCGTCGCCGTCCGGGTCGCCGGCCCCCGCCGCGCGTCATCAGCTCGCGGTCCGGCTCACCCAGCGCTCGTGGCTGCGCGTCTCCGTCGATGGGAAGACCTTGCTCGAAGGGATCTATCCCGCCGGCACCGCGCGAACGTTTACCGGCGGCGTAGCCGACCTGCGGGTCGGGAACGCGGGCGGCGTCCTCGTCTCGGTCAACGGCCGCCCGGCCGCACCGCTCGGCAAGGACGGTGACGTCGTCGAGCAGCGCTACACGCTCTAGAGGCATTCAAGGCAAACGGTATGGCTTCCGAATCTTCTTTCGACGTCGTCTCCAAAGTCGATCCGCAAGAGCTCGACAACGCGCTGAACCAAGCGCGCAAAGAAATTACGGGCCGCTTCGACTTCAAGAACTCGATCGCGTCGATCGAAAACGACGACAAGACGATCACGGTCCTGGCGGACGACGAGATGAAGCTGCGCAACGTGATCGACATCATCCAGTCGAAAGCCGTCAAGCGTGGAATCGACCTCAAAGCATTCGATCTCTCGAAGCCGCCCGAGGCGGCCACGGGTTCGGCGCTGCGGCAGAAGATCGCGATCCGCGCCGGGATCCCGAAGGACAAGTCCAAGCCGCTGATCGAGGCGATCAAGGCGGCGAAGCTGAAAGTTCAGGCGCAGTACCAAGACGAGCAGATTCGCATCTCAGGCAAGTCCAAGGACGATCTGCAAAAGGTACAACAGATACTCAAAGGACTCGACTTCGAGCTGCCGCTGCAGTTCACGAACTACCGCTAATCCCTTTTTCATGCCAGCAGTCGCCACTCGGCCCCAAACCGTCTCGTTCGTCTCCCTCGGATGCGCCAAGAACCTCGTCGACAGCGAGGTGATGATCGCGAAGCTCGGGGCGGCAGGGTGGGCGCTCGTCCCGGAGGCCGGCGACGCGGACGCGGTGGTGATCAACACCTGCGCGTTCATCGATCCCGCCAAGGCCGAGTCGACGGAAACGATCCTGGAACATGCCGAGCGCAAGCGCGACGGGCAGCAGCTCATCGTCGCGGGCTGTCTCTCGCAGCGCTTCGGTGAAGAGCTGCAGTCGCTGATCCCCGAGATCGACGGCGTGATCGGCACGGGCGCGTACGCCTCGATCGTCGAGCTGCTCGACGACGCGCGCGCCGGGAAGAAGCCGGTCCGGCTCGGCTTCGAAGCGGAACCCGAGCACGATTTTCTGCCGCGGCTCATCACCACGCCGTCGGCGACCGCGTACCTGAAGATCGCCGAAGGGTGCGATCATCCGTGCACGTTCTGCATCATCCCCCAGCTGCGCGGAAAGTTCCGCTCGCGCAGCGCGGAGTCGATCCTCGCCGAAGCGCGCGCGCTGGCCGCCGGCGGAACGAAAGAGCTGATCCTGATCGCGCAAGACACGTCGATGTGGGGCCGCGACCGCGGGATCCGCCGCGGCGGCTTGGCTCAATTGCTTCACGAGCTGCACGCGATCGACGGCATCGAATGGATTCGGATGCTCTACCTCTATCCGGCGACGGTCGACGACGAGCTGATCGACGCGATGGCGGCGCTGCCGAAAGTCTGCACGTACATGGACATGCCGCTCCAGCACGTCAGCGCGCCGGTGCTGCGCCGGATGCTGCGGCCGTCGAACGGCGCGCGGTATCTCGAGATCGTCGAAGACTTCCGGCGCCGCGTCCC
>DASZGA010000064.1:0-2580 GCA_035939295.1 Candidatus Elarobacter sp.
AAAACCGACGCGGCGCGCGCTTTGGCGAGCGTCTTCGGGGCGCAGCTCCTGCGGCTGCAGTGTTACGAAGGGCTCGATCTGGCGGCGGCGGCGTACGACTGGAACTACGGAAAGCAGCTCCTGGCGATTCGCGCCGCCGAGGCCGCGCACGAGCGGACGCCGGACCTGTACCAAGACGATTTCCTCATCCGCCGGCCGCTGCTGGCGGCGCTCGGCGCGCCGCGCGAGCGCGGGATCGTGCTGCTGATCGACGAGATCGACCGCGCCGACGACGAGTTCGAGGCGTTTCTGCTCGAGTTTCTCTCCGACTTCGCGATCTCGATCCCGGAGCGCGGGACCGTTGCTGCCGCACACCGCCCGATCGTCGTCCTCACCTCGAACCGCACCCGCGACCTGCACGACGCGCTCAAACGCCGCTGCTTCTACCACTGGATCGGACACCCGACGGTGGAGCGCGAGATCGAGATCATCCGGCTGCACTTGCCGAACGTCGCGCCGGAGCTCGCGCGTCAGGTCGCGCGCGCCGCAGCGGCCTTGCGCTCGCGCGAGCTGCGCAAACCGCCGGGGATCGCTGAGTCGCTGGACTGGACGCAGACGCTGACGATCCTGGGCGCCGAGCAGCTCGACGCGGCGAGCTTCGAACCGTCGCTCGGGAGCGTGCTGAAGTATCCCGAGGATATCGCGTCGGCGCGCGCGTCGGCCGAAGAAATCATCGCCGCGGCGCGCGACGGCGCGGCGTGAGCGCGCTCGATGCCGCGGCGCTCGCGGGCGGGTTCGACCGCGCGCTGAGGATGCGCGGCGTCGCCGCCGGGACGCGGCGCGCGCAAACGTTCGCCGAGGTGCTGCGCGCGCTGCCGCCCGCATCGACCGAGGAGAACTACTGGCGCGCGCGCGCCGCGATGCTTCCCTCGATCGACGATATCGACGCGTTTCACGCGGCGTTTCTGGAGTTCTTCGGTTCGCTCGGCGACGCCGACGCGCTGCGCCGTCTCGTGCGCACCGTCGACGCGCCGCCGCGCCGCCCGCCGCGCGATCTGCCGAAACGCGAGACGCTTCCGCCGCCGCCGTCGGAGACGCCCGCGGACGAACGGCTCGCCGAGCGGGCGCCGACGCAGTGGGTCGTCGCTTCCAGCGAACGGCGTCTCACCGACAAAGCCTTCGAAGACTTCGACGAATCGGAGCGCGCCGCGATGCTGCGGCTCATCGCGCGGGTGCGCGTCGCGGCGGAGCAGCGGCGCTCAAGGCGTCGGCGCGCCCACGTCCGCGGCGACCGCTTCGACTTTCGCGGGACGCTGCGCGGCGCGGCGCGGACGGCCGGCGAGCTGATCCGGTGGCGCGCGACGCGGCGCCGCGAGACGCTGCGGCCGGTCGTCTTTCTGCTCGACGTCTCCGGCTCGATGGCGCCGTTCGCGCGCGCCCTCGTTCAATATGCGCGCGTCACCGCGGTCGCGCGGCCGCGGGTGCGCGCCTTCGCTTTCGCGACCGAGCTGACCGATCTGACCCCGCTCCTCAAACGAGCGACCGACGAGCGGCTCATGTCGGCGCTCTCGGCGACCGTGCGCGACTACGGCGGCGGAACGCGGATCGGTGCGGCGTTGCGAGCGTTCAACGACCGCTTCGCCCAGCGCGGGGTCGCGCGCGGCGGGACGGTGGTGATCCTCTCGGACGGCTGGGAGCGCGACGATCCGGCGCTGGTCGGCGCCGAAATGCTGCGGCTGCGGCGGCTCGCGCGGCGTATCGTGTGGGTGAACCCGCACAAGCGCCACGCTGCCTACGAACCGCTGGCGCGGGGGATGGCCGCGGCGCTGCCGTATCTCGACGCCTTCTTGTCGGGTCATAGCCTGCGGACGCTCGAAGCCGTCGCCGACGCCATCGAAGGGAGAACCGCATGATCGACGTTCTGGACACGATCGAACGCTGGCGCGACGAAGGCCAGCGCGTCGCCGTCGCGACCGTCGTCGAGGTGGAGAAGTCGGCGCCGCGCGATCCGGGTGCGGTGCTGGCAGTGAACGAGCGCGGCGACGTCGCGGGCTCGGTGAGCGGCGGCTGCGTCGAGTCGGCTGTCTACGAAGAGGCGCAGGACGCGATCGCGACCGGGCGCGCGCGGCTGGTGACGTACGGGATCAGCGACGCCGACGCGATCTCGGTCGGGCTGACCTGCGGCGGAACGATCCACGTCTTCGTCGAGCGGCTCGACTGGTGATCTTCGACCGCCTCGCGCGGGCGCTGCGCGACGACGTGCCGGTCGCGCTGGTGACGCGCCTCGACGGCGAGCACGCCGGCGCGAAGCTGCTCGTGTTCGAAGACGACGCCGAAGGCGATCTCGGGACGCCGGGGTTGAACGTCGCAGCGTCCGGCGAAGCGCGCGCGCTGCTGGCGGTCGGCGAGACGGCGATTCGGACGTTCGGCGAGGACGGTGAGCCGGTCGGCGTCGAGGTACGGCTGTTCATCGCGGCCTACGCGCCGAAGCCGGTGATGTACATCTTCGGCGCGATCGACTTCTCGCGCGCGATGGCGCGGATCGGGAAGTACCTGGGTTATCAGGTGACGGTCGTCGACGCGCGCCCGGTCTTCGCGACG
>DASZGA010000065.1:0-5548 GCA_035939295.1 Candidatus Elarobacter sp.
GCGTACGTAAGCGGCATGTCGTCTTGGAACACCAGCGGCACGGCGACCGACGCGGACGGGGGAACGTATCTCTGCGGCGATTCGAGCCGCAGTGTATGCCGCACGTAGTCGACCGTCACCGCGAAGCGCTCGAAGACTTCGAGTCCGAGGATTCCGGCGAGCGGCGTTTTTCCGGGGCCGCGATTCGAAAAGCTCTTGTCGTACGGGATCACGAACATCGGGAAGTCGGTGATCTCCGCATCGCCGATTCGCAGGTTGCGCACGCGCGCGAACTGCTGCGTGATCGTTCCCTCGCCGGCGCCGCCGGAGACGCCGCCGCCTTTCGCCGTGAGCCCCAGCTCCTTCGCCGCGTCGGCAGTGAGGATCGCGTGGCCACCGGTGTCGAGAATGAACGGCAGCGGGCCGTGTCCGTCGACGTACGCGTCGACGACGGGCGAGCCGCTGCTGTCGTCCGCCGGCACCTGCGTGAACGCGGCGCCGTTGAGGATCCGCTGGTTCGTCGAGGCGGCCGGACGCACGAAGTCCGCGGCCGCGCGCGACGGGAGCACGCGATACGTGCGGATCGAGCGAACGGCGGTCTCTTCGGGGAGGCCGTTAGTTTCGATGATCTCGTGCGGGAGCAGCAACCCCTGGACGCTGCGATATGCACCGTAGTGGACTGCCTCGAGCTGCGTCGGCGCCTGCTGCTCGGTGCGCACGACGACGTGCGCGACCGGATCGACCCACACCGTGACGGGACGTCCCCCGCGCGGCACAACGCGCACGACACGCAGCGGGCGGCCGTCCTCGACCGCATCGGAGAGACAGGTGAACGACGCCGGATCGGTCGTGGGCTGGAACCAGCCGTTGCGCGCGATATATGCTTCGCTGCGCGCTTTCGCAAGTGCGTCCGGCGCGTCAAGACGATGCACTCCCTGCGTGATGTCTTGCTTCCAGGTCACTGCCGGTGAGGTGACGATGCGCTGCTTCGCGATTCCGAGGTCGTCGGTCGTCGCGCGTGCGCCGCTCGCGAGATCGACAGCGAAATGCGTGCGTCCCGGAAGGCCTTCGGCGTAGCCGTCGCCGTCGGCGACCAGCTCCTTCGCGCGTTCCCACGCATCGCCGCCGGTGTGCGTGCGGACGCCGGCGAAGAGCGCCGGCGCGCAGGCCGGCGGATGCGAAGCTGACGCGCCGACAAGCGCGGCGACGAAGAACGGAAGTCCCAGCATGGTGCCATCGTAGCGCCCGCGCCGCACGGGCGTCTTGGAAAAATTTAGCGCGCGAACGCGCCGCGGTAGCGGTTCGGCGGGACGCCGGCCGTCTCGCGAAAGACGTTCGTCAGGTGGCTTTGGTCGCTGAACCCGCACGCGTCCGCGATCTCCGTCAGCGCGGCGCCCGAATCGAGCAGCAGCACCGAGGCGGCGCGAATGCGCTCGCGGCGCCGGTAGCGGCCCGGCGTCATTCCGACGTGCCTGCGGAAGGCGCGCGCGAAGTGCGCCGGGTGCATCCCGGCGAGCTCCGCCGCTTCGGTCAGCGGCACCGGGTCGATCCAGCGAAACTCGCACAGTACTCGCGTCAACCACGCGGGCGCGTCGTCATCCGCGCGTTCGCCGGTGCGCTGCGCCAGCGCCGCGCCGACCGCCGAGCCGAAGCGCGGATACGCCGCGCGCACGGCGGACAACAGCTCCGCGTGCGCGGCGGCGGCCTCGTCGGTGAACTCGAAGTTGACGCAGCGCCCGCCGGCGAGAAAGTAGTCGGCGTGAACTTCGCCTGACGGGTGAACGATCACCGTTCCCGGCGTGCAATGGCGCGGCGAACCGTCGCGCAGCTCGGTGTACGATCCGTCGAGCAGCAGCGAGACGTAGGCGCGCTCGTGCCGGTGATCGCGCAGCACGCTGTGCGCCTCGTACGCAATCTCGGAGACGACGATACCGTTGGTGCGCGCTTGGCTGAGCAGGTGTCCGTGCCGGGCCATCGTCCTACATACAGCGGCGCCCGGCCGCCGGTTTCAAAATGAGGACTTCCTGAACGGCGCTCCCGCGCGGGCTCAGAGCGGCTTCACGCGCCGGTTCTAGCGTCGACGGCATGATGAAACAGCTCTTCGCCTCGGCGATCCTCGCGCTTGCGCTGAGCGCCTGCGGCGGCGGCGGATACAGCGGCGGGACCGGCGGTTACGGCGGCCCCCCGGCGCCCGGTCCTACCAACCCGCCCGTCGCGCAGCCGCTCAGCACCATGACGCTCAAAGGCAGCGCAGGATTCGTCAACTCCGCCAGCCACACCGTCTACGTCTTCGACGCCGACCTCGGGACGCCGAACGCCTCCACGTGCAGCGGCGCCTGCGCTCTCAACTGGCCGCCGGTGACCACCACCGCCGGTGCGACGCTCCCCACGCCGTGGAGCATGTTCGCGCGCGGCGACGGCTCGACGCAGCTCGCGTACAAGACGCGCGCGCTTTACACGTTCTCCGCCGACGCGAACGCCGGCGACGTGTTCGGTGACGGCATCAACGCGTTCGGCGGCGTGTGGCACATCGCTCGCCCGTAGCGATCGTCGTTCCCGACGGATCGATCTCGCGCGCACGCGCGGTCAACGCGGTCACGGCGGCCGCGTCGTGCGGTGCGGCGAGCGACGCGGCGTCCATCAGGTACTTCGTGTTCAGCGGTGCGAGGTCGATCGCGCGAGCGTAGTCGGCGCTCCCCTCGCGCTCGTTGCCGAGCTGCGTCGCGAGACAACCGAGACGCCACCAGCTCTCCGCGAGCGCGTTGGGACGCGTCCCCGCCGCGGCGAGCCGGTCGCGCAACCGGCGTTCGAGCTCGTAGGCCTCGCGCAGGCGGCCCTGCCCAGACCACGCAGCGATGAACGGCTGCACAGCCTCGTCGTCGCCCGCGCGCAGGAACAATGCGATCGCTTCGGCGTCGCGGCCTTGCGCCGCGGCGATTCGCGCTTGCAGATCGCTGCGCGTCGGGCCGTCGGGCAATCGCGCGGCATGCGCGGAGGCGGCGGCGAAGTCGCCGCGGCGCAGCGCGTCGTCGGCCAGCACGGTTTCGACGAACGGCAGCGGCGCGACGCGTTCCATCGCTTCGTACGCGACCGTGCCGAACCGCGGCGGCAGGTGCGCGATGAGCGAGTACGGCGAAGCGGCCTGCGCGTACACGGCTTCAGACGCGAGCTGCAAAAAAGCGAAGGCGAGCGCAAGAACGGCTGCCGCGGCCGCGGCGAGGCGACGTCTGAGCACAGGGCGAGTGCGGCTGAATAGGATGGCGCGGTCGCGCTGCTCGTCGCCCGCGCACACGAGTGCGAGCGCCATGAACGGAAGCCAGAGACCGAAGATGACGACGCTCACCGTGTCGATCAAGCCCTGCACCCACGTGCCGGCGAGTCCGGCGGCGATCGCGACCGCGATGCGAGCGTACGGCGTGTCGAGCTGAAGCCGCGCGCGGAGCGCGAGAACGAAACGCCACCAGCCGAAGAACAGCGCGGCGATCCCGACGAGTCCGGTCTCGGCGGCAATCGTCAGCACGATGCTGTGCGCGTGATACGCGAGCGGTTCGCCGCCGGGCACGCGCACGAACGGGTAGATCTTCGCGAAGTCGAATGGGCCGACGCCGGAGAGCGGAAAGCGCGCCACCATGCGCAGCGCAGCGTCCCAGATCGAGAGCCGGGTGAAGTTCTCTGAAGGATCGTGGTGCGCGTTGAACGCCAGACCGACGGCGATGACCGCGACCCCCATGATCGCAACGGCGTAGCGCGCGCCCGCGCGCCGCCGGCGCAGCAGAACGAATGCTGCGATCGCGGTTGCCATCCCGATCCATCCCGCGCGTGAGAACGTCAGTGCAAACGCAATCGCGGCAAGAACGAGCCCTGTCGCCGCGAGATATCGCAACCCCAGCCGGTCGCGTGCCAGCGCGAACGCGATCGGAACGTAAACGATCAGATAGCCCGCGAGCTCGCCCGGAAGGACGAACGTGCCGATCGCGCGACCATGCCCGATCGTGTACAAGCTCGCCGGCATCTTGGCGAGCACCATCACGATCGCCGCTAGCGACCCGGCAGCGCCCGAAATCAAGTACGCGCGTAACACCGCCGTCAGCAGCGCCGGATCGCGCACGAAGCGCACGATCGTCGCATGCCATACCACGCCGCCCGCAAGAATTGCCACGAACAGCGCGCCGGCAAGCGGATCGAAACCAAGCAGCGCCGCGACGACCGCAGCACCGGCGAACGCCGCGACCGGCAGCACCGTCGGCGTCCGCTCCCGCGGCGCGGCGAGCAGCAGCACGATCCACAAGACGACGAATGACGCGACGATTGCGACCAGCGCCAACGCACCCACGCGCGGCAGCAGCGAGACTCCGGGGACCGCGGCACCGGTCAGCGTGATGAACGCCGGATAAAGCGGGACGAGGAAGAACGCGGCGCCGAGCGAGACGGCGAGGAGAGATCGCGTCGATCCGCCTTCCGGCACTACGACGTTCGGTGCCTTCCGACGTTGGCGATTAGGGCGACGGCGATCAGCGAGACGATCAGCGAGGTGCCGCCGAACGAGATGAACGGGAGCGGGACGCCGGTGACCGGCCACGACGACGTTACTACGCCGATGTTGATGAAGGCTTGGATCACGATCAGGAACGTGCAGCCCATCGCGAGCAGCATGCCGAAACGGTCCGGCGCTTTGAGCGCGATGTTGATCGCACGTATCGCGAACAGCACGAACAGGGCGATCACCGCAACGCAGCCCAGCAGCCCGAGCTCCTCGCCGAGGACCGCGAAGATGAAGTCGTTGTGCGCCTCGGGGAGGTAGAAGTACTTCTGCCGCGAGGCGCCCAGGCCTAGGCCGAAGAGGCCGCCGCTGCCAAGCGCCAGGAGTGACTGCACGATATGGAACCCGGTGTTCTGCGCGTCCTTCCATGGGTTGATGAAGGCGAAGATACGCGCGCGCTTGTACGCCGACGAACCGACCGAGAGCGCCGCCGCAGGGAGCATCACGAGCGCGCACATGAAGAGGTGCTCGATCCGCGCGCCGGCGGTGAACAGCACGGCGAACGCGGTGAAGATGTAGAGCGACGCCGTCCCCATGTCGGGCTCGACGAAGACGGGCGCGGCGAGCAGCAGCGTGATGAACAGCGCCGGTCCCACGCCTTTCGACAGCGAGCGAACGTTCTCGCCGAGCTGCGACAGCTTCGCCGCGAGGAAGATCACGAGCGCGAGCTTGCCGAGCTCCGACGGCTGGAACGAGAGTGCGCGGAAGCCGAGCCAGCGCCGTGCGCCGCCGGTCGCGAAGCCGACGTGCGGGATCAGCGTGAGCACCAGCAGCACGAACGAGACGATCACCAAAGCCGGTGCGATCGTGCGCAGCTTGCGATAGTCGACGCGGTATGCGGCGTACGCGATGACCATCCCGACCGCGAAGTATGCGACCTGGCGCTTTAAATAGTACGCCGTGTCGTGATGGTACATGTACGCCCACGCACTCGAGGCGCTGTAGACCATGACCAGACCGAGCGCGACCAGGAACGCGATAGAGCCGAGCAGCAGCGCGTCGGGCGGCTTCAGCGCTTCGCGCGGCAGG
>DASZGA010000066.1:0-18723 GCA_035939295.1 Candidatus Elarobacter sp.
GTTCAGCAGCAGCTTCTGGAAGATCGACTCCAGGAACCGGAAATCGCCGGCGCCGCCGTTTCGCTTCGCCTCGATCTTGTACGCGCGCAGGGCGGCCCACGCGTGCACCGGCGGGTTGACGTCGTCGAACGCCCACTCGTACGCCGGGAGCTGCCCGCTGGGGTGCATGTACCACTCGCGGGTGAGCCGCGTGAGCTGGCGCTTTCCGAACTCCGGGTCGATCATCGCGAACGGGATCACGTGAAAAGCCAGATCCCAGGCCGCGAACCACGGGTACTCCCAAGTGTCGGGCATCGAGATCACGTCATCGTTGTACACGTGCGTCCAAGCGGCGTTGCGGCCGTGCTTGCGCGACTCCGGCGGCGCCGGCGTGAGCGTATCCCCGTTCAGCCAGTCGCGCACGACGTAGTTGTAGAACTGCTTCGACCAAATCATTCCGGCGAACGCGCGCCGCTGGATCGTCGCCGCCTCTTCATCGATCCCCGGCGGCGCGAGCGCGGCGTAGAAGCGGTCCGCCTCGTTCTCGCGGCGGTCGAACGTG
This sequence comes from Candidatus Elarobacter sp., assembly GCA_035939295.1. GTDB lineage: Bacteria > Vulcanimicrobiota > Vulcanimicrobiia > Vulcanimicrobiales > Vulcanimicrobiaceae > Vulcanimicrobium. The sequence goes on from DASZGA010000066.1 coordinate 542, forward strand.
GCGTCGAAATCGGCGTCGATCCCGCTCGCGCCGGGATCGTCGGTGATGCGCAGACGCACGGTGTGCGTCGCGCCTGGTTCGATCTCCCAATGATAGTGCAGCGCCGCTTTCGATCCGGTGCGACCCGGGTTGATCCCGTTGCGGTCGATCCCGCGGACGGCGCGGTCGATCCCGCTCTTCACGTACGGCGAGGGCGACGGGACGCCGAACGCGCGCTCGAAGTCGGTCTCGTTCTCGGTGAAGAGCAGCTCGGCGGTGCCGCCGTCGGTAAAGATCCAGCGTTGGCCGAGCGTCACGTGCTCCGCAACCAGCACGCCGTCCGGCGAATGGCCGTCGCGCGGCGAAGGCCGGATCGTAGGCTTGGCGATCCCCGCCTTCCACGACCATTCGTTGCGGAACCAAAACTGCGGCAGCAGATGAAGTGGCGCGCGCTCGCGGCCTTGGTTGGTCGCGGTGATGCGGACGAGCACGTCGTCGACGTCGCGTTTGGCGTACTCGACGGTGACGTCGAAGTACGCGCCGTCCGCGAAGATCCCGGTGTCGGCGAGCTCGTACTCGCGCGCGCCGCGCCCGCGCCGCGCGTTTTCCTCGCGCAGCTGCGCGTACGGAAACGCGCGCTGCGGATAGCGGTAGAGCGCCTTCATGTACGCGTGCGACGGGATGGCGTCGACGTACCACCAGTACTCCTTGACGTCCTCACCGTGATTGCCCTGATGGCCGCCGAGCCCGTAGAACCGCTCTTTGAGGATCTCGTCGCGCTCGTTCCAGAACGCCGGCGCGAAGCACAGCCGCTGATGGTTGTCGGAGATTCCGAGGATCCCGTCCTCGCCCCAGCGGTACGCGCGCAGCCGCGCCATCTCGAACGGAAAGTAGTCCCACGCGTTGCCGTCGGCACTGTAGTCTTCGCGCACGGTTCCCCACTGCCGGTCGCTGAGATACGGTCCCCAGCGCCGCCAGTGCTCGCTGTGCAGTGCTGCCGCGTCGATCCGAGCGCGCTCGGGGTTCCGCTCCATCCCGCTTTGTCGCCGCGCGAGCGCAAGGTTTCCTTTTCACGGACGCCCGGGACCCCGAGCGCTACTCGGCCTGCGCTGAAACACCGACGAGCGGTGGGCGGTACATCGTGCAGAACCCCCGATTCGGAGCCATGATGATGACCGTCCGTCCGTCACTCCGCCGTCTCGCCGCCGGCCTCGCCGGCGCCACCCTCGCCCTCGTCTGCATCGTCGCGACCAGCCTGCACTTCTAGGTTCGCCGTTTGATCGCGGCGACGTCCAGAACGAACCCCGGCATCACCGGGCTGCAATCGACGCTCTCGACGTTGCCCAGATCGCGCACTTCCGCGGCGCCTTGCTGCGCGACGTAGACGTGATCGCGATAGGGATCGACGAGCACGACCAGCCGCACCCCTTGGTCGAGGTAGGTCGCGATCTTCTTGAGCGTCGTGCGGACGCGATCCGACTTCGAGATGATCTCGAAGCACGCGTCCGGCACGATGACGGGGAACTTCTCTCGCTCCGCCGCCCCGATCGCGTACCACCGCTCGTTGAGAATGAACGTCGCGTCGGGCGAAAGCAGCGCGTTATTCGGAAACTTGAACCCCGCGTTCGCGCCGAACGCCACGCCGAGGCCGGCAGCCTGCGTCCAAGCATCGACCTGCGTCGAAAGGCCTAAGCTCCGCAGACCCCCGATCCCACCGGTCGGCGGCGTCACGAGCAACGTACCGTCGGCGAAGCGCTCGAACAGCAGCGGCTCGTAGCGCTCTTCGAGCGCGACCAGCTCGTCGTCGTCGATCCAGTGCGGCGGAACGATCTCCACCGCGTGCTCGATGTCGGTTCGTAGTCCGGACAATTCCAACGCTATCGGTATTACCGCGATTATCTTCGCTCGGTCAATACTCAAGTCTGCCGCTGCTCGCCGCGGAGGGCAATGCCGATTGCCGCGAGGATGACGATTGCGCCGAGCGCCGTCGTGACGCCGAGACGTTCGGCGAAGAGCCAGGCGGCGAGCGCGGCGGCGATTACCGGTTCGAGTAGAGTTACCGTTGAGACGAACGTGGCGCTGAGGACTCGCACGGCGGCGTTGAGCGCGGTGTGGCCGAAGAGCTGCGAGAGGAGCGCCATCGCGACGATCCCGCCCCACGCGCGCGCGTCGCCGAACGGCGGAAGATGGTCGTGCGCGAGCGCGCTCGCGACGATCAGCACGAGAGCCGCGTATGCATAGGTTCGCGAAGTGACGGCGAGCGTGTCGTACCGCGGATCGGTCGCGCGAACGATGAGCAGGTACACCGCAATCGCGATCGCGCCGGCGAGTGCGAGTGCGATCCCGAGCGGCGTGTTCGCGCGGTCGGGTGCGCCGACGACGATCGCGACGCCGGCAAGCGCGCCGATGATGCTCGCCGCGGCGTACGTATCGATCCGCCGGCGCCGCAGCACCGCGTACGCTTCGGTCCATACCGGCGTCGTGCAGACCAGCAGCGTCGAGATCGCGACCGAGGCGTAATTCAGCGAGGCGATCCAGGTCGCGAAGTGCAGCGCGAGCACGACGCCGGCGAACGCGAGCCGGCGTTCCGTGGAGCCGTCGAGCGGCCGCAGCTTCCCGCGCAGTGCCGCGAGCGCGAGCAGCGGGACGGCGGCGAGCGTCAGACGCGCCGCGCTGATCGCGAGCGGTCCGCCCGAGACGAGCGCGAAGCGCGCGAAGACGGCCGCCGCGCCGATCGCGAGCTGGGCGAGCGCGACGAGAACGAGCGCGCGGCTTTTCAGGCCGCGTTCGCTCCGACGTGGTCGAAACCGATCCCCGCGGCCAGCGCGTGCAAGCACATCAGTACGTACTCGTCGTCGCTGTAGTGCTGACCGCCGTACGATGCGAACGCGAGGTAGCCGCGGCCGTGCACGAACGTCCCGAACGCCGCCGCGACCAGCGAGCGAATCCCGCGCTCGGCGAGCGGCTCCATCCGCGGGAACATTTCGGCGAACCGTGCCAAATCGGTGAACTCGACGATCTGCCCCGGCTCGTAGACGGGATCGTTCGGGCCGGTGGCGAGCGGGATCCGCAGCGGCGCCGCGGTCGTCTCGTTCTGCCGGTAAGGGAGCACGTTCCACTCCTCGCCGTCGAGCAGCGCGACCGCGACGACCTCGGGGCGGAACGTCTGGTACGCATGCTCGATCGCGATCTTCGCGACGTCGGCGACCGTGCGCGCGCGGAACGTCAGCTGGTACAGGTGCTCGTAGTACGAGCGCATCCAGCCCGCCGTCGCGCCTTCCTTCAGCGGGCGGACGATCCGCCACAGCGGCTCTTGCCCGCTCATGCCTCACCCGGTACGGCCCCGCGTCCTTGACAACCTCGCGCTCACGTCATAACGTCCTCTTATGCTACGGGAGTCCGGCAGCCCGAAAGGGCGTCCGGGCTGAGAGGGCGGCGCAGGCCGTCGACCGTTACAACCTGATCCGGGTCATACCGGCGAAGAGGAGTGCAACGCATGGCGACCATGCTTCCGCCGACCAACGACGTGCTCTCGCGCGATCCGTTCCCCGCGTCCACCAAAGTCTACGCACAGGGAAGCGATCCGACGATTCGCGTCCCGTTCCGCGCGATCCAGCTCACCGACGGCGACGTGCACACCGTCACCGACACGTCGGGCCCGTTCACCGATCCCGACGTCGGGATCGACGTGCGCGCCGGGATCGCGGCGGTCCGCGAGCCGTGGATCGAGCGCCGCGCCGACACCGAGGTGCTGGCGAGACCGTCGTCGGTCTACCGCATCGGCCGCGAGGCGATGCACGAGCTCGACGAGATTCGCTTTCCTTCGCCGCGTTCGATCAGGCGCGCGAAGGCCGGCGGAAACGTCAGCCAGATGCACTACGCGCGGCGCGGCGTCGTCACGCCGGAGATGGAGTTCGTCGCGATCCGCGAGGGCGTCGAGCCGGAGCTGGTGCGCAGCGAGGTCGCGCGCGGCCGCGCGGTGATCCCGGCGAACGTCAACCACGTCGAGCTCGAGCCGACGATCATCGGCCGCAACTTCTTGGTGAAGATCAACGCCAACATCGGGAACTCCGCGATCGGCTCGTCGATCGAGGAAGAGGTCGAGAAGATGGTGTGGGCGGCGCGCTGGGGCGCCGACACCGTGATGGACCTTTCGACCGGAAAGAACATCCACGAGACGCGCGAGTGGATCATCCGCAACAGCCCCGTTCCGATCGGAACGGTCCCGATCTATCAAGCACTGGAGAAAGTCGGCGGCAAAGCGGAAGAGCTGACCTGGGAGATCTACCGCGACACGCTGATCGAGCAAGCGGAACAGGGCGTCGACTACTTCACCGTGCACGCCGGCGTGCTGCTGCGCTACGTTCCGCTGACCGCAAAGCGCGTCACCGGGATCGTCTCGCGCGGCGGCTCGATCATGGCGAAGTGGTGCCTCGCGCATCACCAGGAGAGCTTCCTCTACACGCACTTCGACGAGATCTGCGAGATCATGAAGGCGTACGACGTGACGTTCTCGCTGGGCGACGGACTGCGTCCCGGGTGCACCGCCGACGCCAACGACGAAGCGCAGTTCGCCGAGCTCGACACGCTCGGCGAGCTCACGACGATCGCCTGGAAGCACGACGTGCAGACGATGATCGAAGGGCCCGGCCACGTTCCGATGCACCTAATCAAAGAGAACATGGACCGCCAGCTCGCCGTCTGCCACGAAGCGCCGTTCTACACCCTCGGACCGCTCGTCACCGACATCGCGCCGGGCTACGATCACATCACCAGCGGGATCGGCGCGGCGATGATCGGCTGGATGGGAACCGCGATGCTCTGCTACGTCACGCCGAAGGAACATCTCGGCCTTCCCGACCGTGACGACGTGAAGACCGGCGTGATCACCTACAAGCTCGCCGCGCACGCCGCCGACCTTGCGAAAGGACATCCCGGCGCGCGCCACCGCGACGACGTCCTCTCGAAAGCGCGGTTCGAGTTCCGCTGGGAAGACCAGTTCAACCTCGGACTCGACCCCGACACCGCGCGCGAGTTCCACGACGAGACGCTCCCGGCGCAAGGCGCGAAGGTCGCGCACTTCTGCTCGATGTGCGGCCCGCATTTCTGCTCGATGAAGATCACGCAGGAGGTGCGCGAGTTCGCCGAGCGCGGGATGGCCGAGAAGTCGGCCGAGTTCGTCGCCAAAGGCGCGGAAGTCTACGTCGCCGAGGACGGCGCCGCCGCTCGCTAGCGTTAGCAGCCTGCGTCAGCGCCGGACGGCGGACTCCGGCATACCGGACGCGAACGTTGCGTACGATGATTCTCGCGCGTGTTTTCACGGCGGCGGCCGGTTGCGTCGTTCTCGGCGCAGCCGTTGCCTCGTGCTCAGGCTCGTTCGGTTCGGGTACCGGTCTGCCGAACGCCGCGGCTTCGCCGAACTTCGGCGGTTCGCCGGCCCCCACGCCCCCGACCCAGTCGAGCGTGATCGTCACCTACGGTGAGTCGACTGCGTTCCAGTCGCTGACCGAAGTCGGCGGCTACAGCGGTGCGATCGCGTTTCCGAAGGCGCCCGAACCCACCGCGCCGCCGTCGCCGAAGGGGAAGCCTGGGAAAAACGCCTCACCCGAGGCGGCTCCGACGCCGGTCGCGATCTCGATCGGCGCGACGCTCTCGATCGTCAAGCCGCAGGACGGTCCCGACATCAACTTCGTCAGCGGAAAGGGCAAGCGCAAGCGTTCGCGCGAGCTCCCGGCGCGCGCGCTCGCGTACATCACGCTGCTGCCGACGCACGACGCGACGCTCGAGAGCTATCCGCGCATCGCGCTCGACATCCCGCGCGAGATCGCATCGCAATATCGCGACGGCGAGTTCGGGCTCGCGCTGTGGAACTCGGGCGAGAAAGATTCGAAGTACCGGCTTGCCGTCGCCGAGCTCGACACCGTCTCGACGCCGCCGCCGATCAAGACCGTCGCGTCGGTCGCGTCGGCGAATCCGAGCCCGGGCACTACGGTGATCAAGACGATGTCGCCGCTGGCGACCTCCACGCCGCGCCCGCAAGGCGCGTCACCGTCGCCCGGCGCCGTCTCGTCGAACTTGCCCGGCGTTCCCGGCGGCGTGCCCGTTCCCTCGGCCGCGCCGACGCTGCCGCCCGCGCGCATCGTCTTCGGCGGAACCGCGGCGACGCTGAAGCTGGTCGCAAACCGGCCGGCAGTCTTCGCGCTGTACGCGCTGCCGCATCCGTCCACGACGCCGGTACCGAAAGCGTCGAGCGCGCCGTCGTCATCGTCGTCGCACGCGCCCGCTGCGGCTTCGTCAAGTTCGCCGGCGCCGGGTGCAGCGAGCGCATCGCCCGCGCCCAGCAGCAAACCGACCCGCTGATTCTCCTCGCGCGAAACGCCTCGTCGTTCGGAGAGCGGCTGACCGAGGGCTGCGCGTAGGAACACGTGGCACGGGCAAGTTTGCGGCATGAAGCAGCAGGACGCGATTGCCCTCCTCAAGGCCGACCACAAGACGGTCAAAGACCTTTTCAAGCAAGTCGACGACACCTCGGAGCGCGCAAAGACGCAGCTCAAGAAGCTCGGCGACCAGATCTGCGCCGAGCTGACGGTTCACGCGGAGATCGAAGAGCAGATCTTCTATCCGGCCGTCAAAGAACGCGTGCAGCGCGGCCACAAAGAAGAAAAAGATCTCGTCCTCGAGTCGTACGAAGAACACGCCGCGGCGAAGAAGGTCATCGAAGACATCCGGGCGACCGATTCCGGCGACGAGTCGTACAAACCGAAGATCACGACGCTCAGCGAGCTGATCGATCATCACGTCAAAGAAGAGGAGCACGAGCTCTTCCCGGCCGTGAAGGAGCTGTTCGACGAAGAGCAGCTGGTCGAGCTCGGCCGGCAGATGGCGGAGCTCAAGACCACGCTTCAGGAACGCGTACCGACGGCCTAGGCGACTTCTTCGAGAACGTCTTCGGTGGCGTCGAGGACGATGACGATCTTGCCGTGAACGTGACCGCGCTCGAGGCGGCGGTGGGCTTCGGCGGCGTCGTCGAGCGAGTACATCCCGACGATCGGCACCTCGAACGGGGATTCATCGACGATCGCCGCCAGCCGCGCGAACGCTGCGGCGTTCGGCACGCCGTCGAACGCGACCGCCTTGAGCTCTTCCGGCACGTCGACGCCGTGCGGATACGCGATCGTCGCGCCGTCTTTCAGCGCGGCGGCCGCGCGCGCAAGCGCGGGACCGCCGGCGAACGCAAGAATCCCGTCGAGGCCGTCGGGCGCGAAGCGGCGCGCGGCGGCGAGAACGTCGTCGTGCTGCGCGTCGATCGCCGCGTCGGCGCCCAGGCGGCGCACGACCTCCGTACCCTCGGCGTCGTGCGCGGTCGCGAGCACGCGCGCGCCGCGCCGTTTCGCGAACTGCACCGCGAGCGTTCCGACGCCGCCGCTCGCGCCGTGGATCAGCAGGCCGGCGCCGGCGCGAACGCCGAGCGCGTCGTCGATCCCCGCCAGCGCGGTGAGCCCGGCAACCGGGATTCCGCCGGCTTCGCGAAAGTCGAGCGACTGCGGCATCGGCGCAACGTGCTCCGCCCGCAACACGACGTACTCGGCGTAGAAACCGCCCGTCTTCTCACCGTACGCGTAGCCGACGACGGCATCCCCGACGCTGAGTCCCTGCACGTCGTCGCCGAGCGCGGCGATCGTGCCCGAGCCTTCGGAGCCGAGAACGATCGGGAAGCTTTTCCCTCGCGAGAAGGCGCCGCGCCGCATCTTCGCGTCCCAGATCCCGATGCCGGCGGTGTCGACGCGGATAAGAACGTCGTTCCCGCCGACCTCGGGGACGCGCAGCTCGTGGACGACGAGCTTCTCCGGCCCGCCGAACGCGTCGATCGCGACCGCCCGCATAAAGCGCGGAACCGTCCCGTCGGTCCTCATGCGCGCCCTGACCGGGCGCGGGCCGAGCTAGGTTGCGTTACTTCGCCGGTTCGCTCGTCGTCGTCGCGGCGCTCGCCGACTCGGCAGCGCCCGCGAGTGGGCCGGCGGTCAGCGCCGGATTCGGGATTGACTCGACCGCCGCTGCGGTCGCGGGCAGCACTTCGTTGACGTTCGAGAGCCACTGCTGCTCGTCGGGGAGCTTGGCGCCGCGGACGGCGACCGTCGCCGGCTGGGCGGCGAACGCTTTGCCGACGCGCGCGTCGAGCTGCCGCCACACGTGCAGGACGCGCACGACGTAGTTGCGCGTCTCGCGGTACGGCGGAACGCCGTGATAGCGTTCGACCGCTTTCGGTCCGGCGTTGTAGCCGGCGATCGCGAGCTTCACCGCGTTCGGCTTGCCGGCGAAATGGCTCATCAGCGCCTGCAGGTAGGTCGAGGTGCCGCGCAAGTTGTCGGCCGCGTTCCATGCGTTCACGCCGAGCCGGCGCGCCGTCCCCGGCATGAGCTGCCCGAGCCCGCGCGCCCCGGCGCGGGAGATCGCGTTCGCGCGCCAAGCCGACTCCACGGTGACGATCGACATGATGAAGCGCGGGTCGAGGTGCGTCCGCCACGCGTCGGCCATGACCGAGCGAGCGTAAGCGCGCGCCTTCGCGAGCGGAAGCTTCGGGTTGATCGATCGCACGATCGCCGCGTAGGCGGACTCGGTCGTGGTCGCAGTCGCGGCGGCGGGGGCGCCTTGCGCTCCGGCCGGCGCGAGCGCCAGCGTGGAGGCTGTAAAAACGAACAGCGCCGCGGCAAGACGCGGCGAGGGAAGCCGGAACATCGCCGCCCACGTTCGCACGCGGGGTCGGGGGGACCCTCCTCCATTTGTCGAGTCGAACGGCGATCTGGCCGAAACCACACCCGGGGTTTACGCCCGGTGAACGTCGTCTATCCAGCGGACCTGCTCGGGCTGCTCGGCGACCGGAATGTCCAAGTTGACCACGACCGGCTCCTGGCCGCTGCGGACCAGGACGCACTCCAACTCGGCGTCGGGCGCCGCGTTGATCTCCTGGTGCGGCACGTACGGCGGAACGAAGATGAAGTCGCCCGGCCCGGCCTCGGCGACGAACTCCAAGCGCTCGCCCCAGCGCATGCGGGCCCGGCCGCGGACCACGTAGATCACGCTCTCCAGCTCGCCGTGGTGGTGGGCGCCGGTCCTGGCGTCGGGGTGGATCGTGACCGTCCCCGCCCACAGCTTGCGCGCGCCTGCGGTCGCCGCGGTGATCGCGGCGGCGCGGTTCATCCCCGGGGTCTGCGGGGTGTTCGGGTCGGCGTCGCAGCCCCGCACGACGCGGACCCCGTCGAACTTCCAGCGCTGATTTTCCAAGGGCGTACCTCGCGACTTATGCAGTGTCGGAAAGGGTACTAAACTCGTCAAGGCAGACCTTGCGGCAGGACGCGCGCCCTCGCGCGCTCGCTGAAAGTGTCTTTGGAGATACGGAGGCGAAGGTTCCGGACGATGAGCACGAGATGGACCGTCGTCACGCGCGCCGGCACCGCGTTCATCGTCGTCGCTGCGATCGCCGCATGCGGCGGCGGCGCGGTGTCGCCCGGCGGCGGTCCTACTCCTGCCCCGACCGCTACGCCCGCACCGGGACGCGCATCGACCGCGTCGGCCGTCGTCCCGTCCAGCGGGTCGACCTCGCTCGCGTTTCCGCCGCTCGTCGGAGGGATCACCGGAGGCTTGACGCTGCCGCCGGCCTCGGCGGGCGCGGGCGCCACCGTGAACGGCACGCTCTCGCTCGATCCACCGGCATCCGTTTCCACGACGCTGCAGTCGGCTCGCCGCTCGTTGCGTAGCTCGTTCGTGCGCAGCGGAAAACACACGGCGGCGGCGACGACGCACACGGCGGTGGCGTACGTGTCGTTCTCCACGTCGCAAGACGTCACCGTGAACGGCACGATCGCCGTGAGCCTGACGCTCCCAGGCGCGATTGCCGCACAGCAGTATTTCTTGTCGTTCTACGACGGAACGGGCTGGCAATACGATGTGGCCGGACCGTCGACGCCGAGCGGCGGAACGATCACGTTCGCGATTACGACGAACAATAGCGTGCTGTTCAGCGGTGGGAAGGCCTACACGTTCGCCGTCACGACGGATGTGTTTATGACACCGTCACCGAGCCCGTCGCCGGCGGCGACGCTGCCGCCTCCGCTGGCGGGGTCGAGCTTCCGGAGCTATTCGTTCTTCGGTGCCGGCCCGTACGGTATACTCGGCGCGTCCGATGGTGTGTGGGTGACCGAGTCGGCCTTGAACTTCCTCACGAAACTGACGCCGGCCGGCGTGGTGACGCAGTCTCCGCTCGGCGCCGCCGGGCTGAACGGACCCGAGCCGCTCGCGATGATCTATGCGCCCGACGCCACGATCTGGATGACGTTCCATCGCAGCAACGCGATCGCGCACGTCTCGCAGAGCGGCGCGCTCCTCACGACGTTGCCGACCAACGACACGGGCAATCCGCGGCAGCTGGCCTACGGCAGCGACGGAAACCTTTGGTACACGCAAGACAGTCCGCCCACCGTCACCGGTCGAATGACGCCGTCGGGAACGGTTTCTCATACCGTCCTCGCAAGCGCCGCGTTCGACGTCGCCGCAGGTCCTGACGGGAACCTCTGGTTCGCGGCCGACACCGCCGTCGTCAAGCTGACGACGGCCGGCAGCGTCACGTCGTATCCGGAGCCGGCAGCGGTTCAAGGCGGTTCCGTGACGTCGATCTGCAGCGGATCCGACGGCAACCTGTGGGGAGCCGTGCGCAACCTGCCGACGCCGTACGTGCTGAAGATCACCACGGCCGGCGTCATGACGGCGTACGGCATCACAACCGCGCCGAGCCACGGGTGGGGGCCGGCGAAGATCGCGTGCATCGGTTCGTCGATCTTCCTCGCGGAAAGCGATCCACTAACGACCCTGGGGCCGTCGAACAACGCGGCGATCATCGCCCAGCTCGCGACCGACGGTACCGTGACGCAGCAGTGGCGAATTCCAGGCCCGACGACGTTGCCGAACGTCACCGCGATGGCGCTCGGACCCGATCAAAACCTGTGGTTCGTCGACAACGCTAACCAGAGCATCGACGTCTGGGTGATGCATTGAACATGGACACGAAGATGATCCGCGCCGGCCTGTTGCTGACCGTCCTGGCGGCGTTCGCCGCCTGCGGCAGCGGGGGATCGGCACCGCCGGGTGGTGGAGGCTCGACGCCTTCTCCGGCGCCGGTGCGCTCGTCGACCGCGACCGCGACGATCGCGCATCTGACGATTCTGGCGTTTCCGCCGGTCGGCAACATTTCCGATACCGTCTTGAACTTCCCGGCTCCGTTGGCGGGAACGGGCGCCACGGTGAACGGGACGCTGTCGCTCGACCTGCCCCCATTGATCCCGGCGCTGCAGTCTGAAGCTCGTGCGGCGCGCGGCGCTCGCGTGACCGAATCGGGACGGGTGACCTTGACGACCCACACCGCAGTCGCGTACATCTCGTTCGCGACATCGCAAGCCGTCACGATCAGCGGTCCGCTCTTGCTGCGCTTGACCATCGCTGGCGTATCGCCGACGCAGCCGTATTTTCTCTCTTTCTATGACGGACACAGCTGGCAATACGATCTGGTCGGACCCACGACGGCCAGCGGGTCCGTCAACTTCACCCTGACGCCGCCTGGGCCGGAAACGTTTATCGCCGGCCAGACGTACGTCTTGGCGGTAACGACCGACGTCCCGCTGCCGACGCCGACGCCGACGCCCACACCGACGCCGACGCCGACCCCAACTGCGACACCGACGCCCACGGCGACGCTCCCGCCGTTCCTCAGCGGTTCGAGCTTCCGCTTCTATCTGATGCGCGACAAGTTCCCGTACGGCATTCTGACCGCGTCCGACGGATTGTGGGTGACACGACAGCTCAGCGACGATCTGGTGAAACTCTCGGTCGCCGGGCAGATTACGACGACGACGGTGGTTGGAACGGGCCCGCGTTCGATGACGTATGCGCCCGACGGGACGATTTGGATCGCGCTGCGCAACCAGTTCGCGCTTGCCCATGTCTCCGCCGCCGGCCAGGAGCTCGCGATTCTCCCGACGACCGATACGGGCGGACCGAGTGAGATCGCGTACGGCAGCGACGGCAAGCTCTGGTACACGCAGGAACTGGTTCGCTCGCTCATCGGGCGGATGACGCCGGCCGGAGCGAACGACGAGATCGTCATTTCAGGCAAGGCGTTCGACATCACTGCCGGCCCCGACGGCAACCTGTGGGTTGCCGCGGACACGTTCGTCGACAAGCTCACAACCAGCGGAGTCGTGACCGCGTATCCGTTGCCCGCGTCGGTTCAACAAGGCTTCGTCGAGTCGATCTGCACGGGTGGGGACGGCAATCTTTGGGCCGCGGTGCTCAACGTGCCGATTCCGTACGTGCTGAAGATCACCCCGAGCGGCGCGATAACCGCCATCCCCATGCCATTCCCGGCCGACGTCCAAAACTGGGCCAACGTCAAGATCGCATGCATCGGGTCGGCGATCTATCTCGCCGCGTCGGACACGAGAATCCTGGACACCGCGATCATCGCGCAGCTCGCCACCGACGGGAGCGTGGTGCAGATGTGGCAGATTCCGAACGTCGGATTTGGGACGCCGGTGATCAGCGGGATTGCGCTCGGCCCGGATCAGAATCTGTGGTTCGTGGACCAAAGCGAACGGACCATCGACGTCTGGGTGCTGCACTGACCACCGCAACCTCCGTGTCCCCGTCTATGGAACGCGATGCGGCTGGTTGACGGCCGCGCCGTCTTTGCGGCCTCCGACCTCAACGACTATCTTGCGTGCCCGCATCGCGTCGCGCTGAACCGGCGCGCGCTCCTGCGCGGCGAGCCGCCGCTCGACGAGGATCCGGCGCTCGCGATCATCACGCGGAAAGGTCGCGAGCACGAGCAGCGCGTCCTCGAACGCTTCGAGGCCGGCGGCGTCGCGGTCGTGCGCATCCCCGAGGGCGACAACACCGCGCGCGATCTGCTGCGCGCCGTCGAGACGACGCGGCGCGCGATGGCGAGCGGCGCGGAGGCGATCTACCAAGCGTCGTTTCTCGACGGTGACTGGACGGGGCGCGCCGACTTTCTGCTGCGCGTCGAGACGCCGAGCGCGCTCGGCGCGTGGTCGTACGACGTCGCCGACACCAAGCTCGCGATCCACGAGAAGCCGCAGTTCCTGGTGCAGCTCTGCACGTACGCGCTGCTCGTCGCCGGCGTGCAAGGGACCTTGCCGCGCACCGTCCGCGCGCTGTTCGGCGACGGAAGCGAGAACGAGTACGATCCGCGGCGGTACGTCGCATACGTGCGCGCTGCGCAGGGACGGTTGGCGGCTGCGGCCGGCGAGCTCGACCCCGATGCCGTTCCTGAACGCGTTTCGGCGTGCGAAGGCTGCGCGTGGTCGCGGCAATGCGACGGCGTGCGACGCCGGGTCGATCATCTCTCGCTGGTCGCCGGGATGCGCCGCGATCAGACGAAGCGGCTCGTCGCCGCCGGTATCGGCACCCTCGAGCGGTTGGCGACCGCGACCGAGGACACGCGGCCCGCGCACATCGGCGAGAAAGCGTTCACGGCGCTGCGGCGGCAGGCGATGCTGCAGCTGCACCAGCGCGAGACCGGCGCGCATCGCTACGAGCTGCTTCCGCCGCGCGATCTGCACGGGTTCGGCGCCCTCCCGCAACCGGCCGACGGCGACGTGTACTTCGACATGGAAGGCGACCCGCTGTACGAGGCGGGGAAGGGGCTGGAATACCTGTTCGGCGCGTTCGTTCCGCACGACGCGCAATCGCCGTACCGCGAGTTCTGGGGCGAGACCCGGTTGCAGGAGCGCACTGCGTTCGAACGCTTCGTCGACTGGCTGGTCGCGCACCGCGCGCAGCATCCGCACGCGCACGTCTATCACTACGCCGCATACGAGAAGAGCGCGCTGCGCCGGCTCGCCATGCGCCACGGCACGCGCGAAGAGGAAGTCGACGAGCTCTTGCGCGGCGAGGTGCTGGTCGACCTGTACGCGGTCGTCAAGGGCGCGCTGGCGCAGTCGCAGGACGGCTACTCGATCAAGAAGCTCGAAGCGTTCTACGGCTTCTTTCGCGACGCCGAGGTGCGCAAGGGCGATCAGTCCATCGTCGCGTTCGAAGAGTACCTGCTCGACCGCGATCCGGCGCGCCGGCTCGACATCGTGCGGTACAACGAGGAAGACTGCGTCTCGACACGCCGATTGCACGAGTGGCTGTTGCGGCTGCGCGACGAGGCGCGCGCGCTCTACGCCCTCGAGATCGCCTTCCGTCCCGAACGCGACCCGAAGGTCCCCAGCGAGGAGAAGCAGCGCGAGCTCAAGGAGCTGACCGAGATCCAGCGCCTGCTGCTCGAAGGCGCCGCGCCGGGCTCGGCGCGCGAGCTGCTGGCGCACATCGCCGGCTATCACCGGCGCGAGGAGAAGCCGGTGTGGTGGGCGCTGTTCGACCGGTACGAACGCGCGCCGGACGCGACGTTCGTTGACGACGATCCCGAAGCGCTCGGCGGCCTCGAGCTCGCCGAAGAGTTTGCGACCGTCGAGCCGGCGCGGCGCGGAACGCGCTCGATCTTCACCTACCGGTTTCCGATCCAGCAGCACAAGGTCGGAACGGGTTCGTTCCTCGACGTCGACCGGCGCGACGCCGCCGCGCTCGAGATCGTTTCGATCGACGACGACGAGCGGCTCGTCCGTCTCAAGAAGTGGCCGTCGGATCCGCACCCGCGCGCGCTGGCCCCGGGCGGACCGATCTTCACCGGCGTGCAGCAAGCTGCGCTGCGCAGGTTCGCCGAAGCCGCGCTCGCCGGCACCGAGCGCACGACGTATTCCGCTGCGTCGGACATCTTGTACCGCGTCCGTCCGCGTATCACCGGACTGCACGAGGGCGCTCGCGTGCAGCCGGCGATGCGTGCCGGCGCGGAAGCGATCGATCCGAACGACGTCGCCGATCTTGCGCTGCGGCTCGACCGCAGCGTCCTGCCCGTGCAAGGTCCGCCCGGAACCGGAAAAACGTACGCCGGCGCGCACGTCATCGCCGCGCTCTTGGCCGCCGGCAAGCGGATCGGCGTGACGTCGAACAGTCACAAAGCGATCAACAACCTCTTGCACGCGGTCGAAGACGCCGCGGCGGCGCGCGATCTGTCGTTTCGCGGGATCAAGAAGTGCGACAAAGCGAACCCCGACTCGGCGTTCGAGTCGAAGCGCGCCACCGCGTTCGTCGAGAACGCCGAAAAGAACGCGCCGTTCGCGGAGTACGCGCTGGTCGCCGGAACGTCGTGGCTGTTCGCGCGCGACGACTTGGCGCGCGTCGACTACCTCGTGATCGATGAAGCCGGGCAGGTCGCGCTCGCCGACGCGCTCGCGATGGCGACCAACGCCGAGAACGTGATCTTGCTCGGCGATCCGCTGCAGCTCGCGCACGTTTCGGTCGGCGCGCATCCCGACGGCGCGGGCGCGTCGGTCCTCGAGCACCTGCTGGCCGACGAACGCGCCGCAGGCGGCGTCCGCGGGACGCTCCCCGACGACCGCGGCGTCTTCCTCGACCGCACCTTCCGAATGCATCCGGCGCTGTGCGACTTCGTCTCCGCCATGGTGTACGAAGGACGGTTGTGCGCCGCGGCGTCGTGCGCTCGGCAACGGATCGACGCGCCGTGGTTCGCCGGCGCGGGGCTGCGCTACGTTCCGGTCGATCACGAGGGCAACGCGCAATCGTCGGAAGAGGAAGCGGACGCCGTCGAGGAGATCCTGGCCGGTTTGATCGGCGGAACGTTCACCGACCGCTTCGGCGCGGTCCGGCCGCTGGCCATCGACGACGTGCTCGTCGTCTCGCCGTACAACGCGCAGGTCCGGCTGCTGAAGCGGAGGCTGCGCGCGCGGTTCGGCGAGGCGGTCCGGGTCGGGACGGTCGACAAGTTCCAGGGCCAGGAGGCGCCGGCGGTGATCTATTCGCTCGCCACCTCGAGCACCGACGACGCGCCGCGCGGCAGCGACTTCCTGTTCGAGGAGAACCGCTTCAACGTCGCGGTCTCGCGCGGCCGGGCGCTGGCGGTCCTGGTCTGCTCGCCGCGGCTCCTGGAGACCCGCACGTCGACGGTCGAGCAGCTGCGCGCGGTCGCCGCGTTCTGCGCCTTCGCCGAGGCGGCCGCGATTCTCTAACTATTCTTTTAGTTGACTTCGCGGAAGCGCGGTGCTACGCTCGGCACACATCGGTCACCTACGAAATTAGTTGAGGAGAAACCGCCGTGATCCGCTCGATTCTCGCCATCCTCGTCGTCTCTGCCGGGATCGTCGTCCTCGGCACCGATCTCGCCCAAACCGCCTACTCGGCCGTTCAGACCGCCCAAACCGTCGTTCTGCCGCCGGCCTGAACGCGGCCGTTCGGTAGACCCCTCGCCTCCGCGCTCCGCGTGCGATACGCTCGGATTGCGCTGCAGGCGCTCGACATGATAGCCTTGTA
This sequence comes from Candidatus Elarobacter sp., assembly GCA_035939295.1. Classification (GTDB taxonomy): domain Bacteria; phylum Vulcanimicrobiota; class Vulcanimicrobiia; order Vulcanimicrobiales; family Vulcanimicrobiaceae; genus Vulcanimicrobium. The sequence goes on from DASZGA010000066.1 coordinate 16,958, forward strand.
AGACGCTTGTTCAGCGTAACAAAATAACCGTGGCTACTGTTCGAGAGAGGACTCTATTTCGATGGACGCGCTGGCCGGACTCCTTCCCGTCATCGACGCGAACGCCAAAGCTTTGCAGCAGCCCGGCGTGCTCGGGATTCGCCCGGGATACCGGAGCGACGCCCAAGGCCGGCTGACCAAAGAAAAGGCGATCGTCGTCCTGGTGGCCCCGGGCGCGACGCCGCAGCTCCCCGCCCAGGCCGGCGGCTTCCCGATCGACATCCGGCCGGCCGACGACGTCGAGCAATTTCGTGCCCAGGACCCGAAAAAGTACGTCCAGGTCGCCTCGGTCCGCGCCGAGTTCCGGACCGGAGCGTTCCCGGAAGCGGGCCCCATCGCCGAAGCCGCGCTCCCGCCCGGCGCCGTGCCCGAGGCGCTCGCGACGAAGCCGCAGCTCCCCTACACCGGTCCCGACGGCGTTCAGCTCGCGCCCGTCACCGATCAGTTCTCGATCCTCTGCCACTCCAGCCCCGACGCGGGCTGGCCGACGCTGAAAGACTTTCTCTCGAAAACGCAGAGCACGCTGACGATCGGGCTCTACGACTTCACTTCGAAGCACATCCTCGATGCGATGGAGGCCGACCTCGCCGGCGCCAAGACGCTGACGATCACGCTCGACAACCCGGCGAAGAACCCGACCGCCGATCAAACCGACACCGAGACGCTCAAAGCGTTGCACGACGAGATGGGCGACTCGCTGCAGGCGGCGTGGGCGCTCAACCGGATGAACCGCGACGTCCAGAAGTGGATCGTTCCGAACGCGTACCACATCAAGGTCGCGGTGCGCGACGGCAAGACGGTGTGGCTCTCGAGCGGGAACTGGAACAACTCGAACCAGCCCGACTTCGATCCGATCAACGATGCGACCGCCGACGATCAGGACACCGCGCGCAAGTCCGACCGCGACTGGCACGTCGTGATCGACCATCCGAAGTTGGCCGGCGTCTTCGAAGCGTTTCTCAAGCACGACTACGACGTCGCGCACAAGGAAGCGGAGGACGGAAACGCGCCGGTCCCCGAAGCGGCGACGGCGCCGGTGACGAGCCCGGTCGACTTCGCGCGCAAACCGTCGGGAACGTTCCAGTTCCACCCGCCGAAGGCGATCGACGAGAACATGACGATCACGCCGCTGCTCACGCCGGATCCCGATGTCTACATCGACGCGATGAGCGAGCTGGTCAACTCGGCGAAGGAGTCGCTGTACATTCAGCTGCAGTACATCCACCCCTCCGACAAGGATCCCGACGCGAAGTTCACCGACCTCGTCGACGCGGTGGCGAAGAAGATCACCGACGGCGTCGACGTGCGAATCATCACCAGCCAGTGGCAGACCACGAACGGCTGGCTCGACCGGCTGCAGTCGGCGGGGATCGACCTCGGCAGCGTGCGGATCCAGAACGGCGTGCACAACAAGGGGTTCGTCGTCGACCACAAGCGCGTCGCGCTCGGCAGCCAGAACTGGTCCGGCGACGGCGTGCTCCGCAACCGCGACGCGTCGGTGATCCTCGACAGCGAGACCGCGGCGAAGTATTACGAAGAGATCTTCTTGCACGACTGGGAGCGCATCGCGCAGCCGGCGAGCGCGTAGCGGAGGGTATTGTGGCGACAAAGCGGGTGACGGTCTACTGGCTCCATCACACCGAGCGCGACGCGGCGCTGCCGCTGATGACGACGGTCGACACGCAGACCGACTCGTTCGCGGTCGGCGAAATGGACGACGACAACAT
>DASZGA010000067.1:0-6421 GCA_035939295.1 Candidatus Elarobacter sp.
GGCGTACGAGGTCATCAAGCGCGTCAGCGGGCGAGCCTACCGATACCGGGTCGAGAGCTTTCGCGATCCCGAGACGCGCCGCGTCCGCGGCCGGTGGACCTATCTCGGCCGCGTCGACCCCGCCGACGCCGGGCTCCCCGAGCGGCCGGCGAAGCCGAGCTCGCGCGAGCGGCTCCTCGAGGCCGTCGCCCGCCTTCTCGCGACGACCGACGCTGAAGCGCTTTCCGCGGGCTCGATCGCCCGCGAGGCGGGCGTCGCCTACGGAACGTTCTACCGCTACTTCACCGACCGCGCGCACGCCGTCCGCGAAGCGCTGCTCCGCCACGGGCCCACGCTCGGCGACGTCAACGCGCGCTTCGGCCGCCTTCCCGGCTCGCGCGAAACCGAACGCGAGCGGCTCGACGGCTGGCTCCGCGAGGTCGCCGAGACGGCGCGCCGCGAGCGCGGCGTCGTCCGCGCCTGGCACGTCTACTCGAACGCCGACGACGCGGTGGTGAAGGCGCGCCGCGAGGCCGTCGACGCCGCCGTCGATCAGGTCGCGGCGTACCTGGAAGCGCTGCGCGTCGCCGGCGTCACCGCGATCTCGTCGTCGCGGTTCGCCGCCTACGCGCTGGTCGCGCTGGCCGTCGCGCTCGGCCGCGACGCCGCGCTCGAAGACGTCACGCCGGCGCAGGTCGACGGGCTCGTCGCGCTCGCCCACGAGCTCTGCGGTTTGAACTGAACCCGGCCCCGTAGGACGGCCTTCTGCGGCGCCCGAACCCCGCGTGAATGCTCGCGCGCCGTTCGTTCCTCGCCGCGGTCCTCGTCGCGTCCTCGATCGCCTCGGCCTGGACGCCGGCGTTCGCCGACGCCGCGCACTACCGCACGCCGCCGCCGTCGATCGAAGCCGCGTTGAACGCGCCGCCGATCCCGGTCACCGTCGTCTCGCCGCGGCGCGACGTGCTGGCGATCGAGACGCCGCTGCGCTATCCGCCGGTCGCGGATCTCGCGCGCCCGATGCTGCGCTTGGCCGGACTGCGGATCGATCCGCTCACGAACGGAATCCACCACGCGCCGGCGATGAGCACGCTGAGCTTCGAGCGGGTCGCCGACGGCCGCATCGTGCGCGTCGCGCTTCCGCCCGGCGCGCATCTGACCTCGCTGCGCTTCTCGCCGGACGGCAAGCGCTTCGCGGTGACGAACGCCACCGCGAACGGCACGCAGCTGTTGCTCGGTACGATCGCGGCCGGGCGCGCCGTGCGTGTCGCGGGCATTGCGGTGAACGGCGTCTTCCCGGATGCCGCGCGCTGGGCGCCGGACGGCGTGCACGTGGTCGTCCGCGCCGTCGACCGCGCCGGCTCCGAGCCGCAAGCCGGTGTCGCGAGCGGACCGGTCGTGCAAGAGACATCCGGCAATGCGGGTCAGATCGTCACCTATGAAGATCTGCTTGCGAACGCGCACGACGAAGCGCTGTTCGACTACTACGCGACCTCGCGGATCGCGCTGGTCGACGCGCGCGACGGCAGCGTCGTGCGCACCGCCGCGCGCGGCGTCTACACCGACGTCGCACCGTCGCCGGACGGAAAGTATCTGCTCGCCGAGCGCGTGCACGGCCCGTACTCGTATCTGTTTCCGTACGAGCGCTTTCCGGCGGCGACCGAGGTGTTGGACCTGCGCGGACACCGCGTCGCGCGGATCGCCGATCGCCCTGTGGCCGATCATCTCCCGGTCGACGGGGTTCCGACCGGACCGCGCGACGTCGCCTGGAAACCCTCCGCGCCGGCGACGCTGACGTGGACCGAAGCGCTCGACGGCGGCGATCCGCGCACGGCCGCACCGGCGCGCGACAAGATCGTGACGCTCACCGCGCCGTTCGCCGGCGCGCCGACAGAGCTCGCGCGCACCTCGGCGCGGACGTTCTTCGTCGAGTGGCTCGATCGCGACGAGCGCGCCACCATCAACACCTACGACCGCGCGACGCGCACGCGCACCGAGCTGCTCGCCGACGCGCGCAGCCCCGGCGCCGAGCCGAAGACGCTGTGGACGCTGCGCGACGGCGACGTCTACGGCGATCCCGGCAACCCCGTCTCGGCGTTCGCGCCCAACGGCGACTTGGTCGTGCAGCGCACGGGCGATGCGATCTGGCTGCGCGGCGCGGGCTACGGGCCCGACGGGCGGCGGCCGTTCCTCGACCGGTTCGACTTGCGCACGAACGAGAAGACGCGCGTCTTCCGTTCGGAGCTGAACCCGCTCGAGCTGCCGGTCTCGGTGCTCGACCCCGACGCCGCGCGCATCATCACGCAGCGCCAGTCACCGGCCGATCCGCCGAACTTGTACGTGCGGACACGCGCGACCGGCGCAGCGCGCGCGCTGACCGCGTTCACCGATCCGACGCCGCAGCTGCGCGCGATCGGCCGCAAGCTGGTGACGTACAAGCGCCCCGACGGCGTGAACCTTTCGTTCACGCTGTACACGCCGCCGGGCTGGAAAGAAGGGACGAAGCTGCCGACGTTCGTGTGGGCGTATCCGCTCGAATACCTCGACCGTGGGACCGCGTCGCAGAACACGAACACGACGCAGACGTTCGTCACCATCACCGGACCCTCACCGCTCTTTCTCGCGCTGGCCGGGTACGCGGTGCTCGACAACGCCTCGATGCCGATCGTCGGCGATCCGAAGACCGTCAACGACACCTACGTCGACCAGCTCGTCGCCGACGCGAAAGCGGCGGTCGACGAAGCGGTGCGGATCGGCGTCGCGGACCCCGACCGCGTCGCCGTCGGCGGACACTCGTACGGCGCGTTCATGACCGCGAACCTGCTCGCGCACACGCGGCTCTTCAAAGCCGGAATCGCGCGCAGCGGCGCCTACAACCGGACGCTGACGCCGTTCGGGTTTCAGAGCGAGACGCGCTCCTACTGGGAAGCGACGGATCTCTACACCAAGATGTCGCCGTTCACGTATGCGAACGCGATCAAGGATCCGTTGCTGATGATCCACGGGATGGCCGACGACAACACCGGCACGTTTCCGATTCAATCCGAACGGATGTACGCGGCGATCCGCGGCAACGGCGGAACCGCGCGGTTGGTGATGCTTCCGTACGAAGCGCACGGCTACGTCGGCCGCGAGTCGGTCGAGACGACGCTCGCGGAGATGCTCGACTGGCTCAACCGCTGGCTCGGCCCGCGCCGAACCGTGACGGTGCGCTAAGCCGAGCCGCCGCTGCTCTGCGCGAGATCCTCGCGACGCGCGAGGTTCTCGCGCCGTGCGCGGTCCCAGCTTGCGTGCGTGAGCGAGAACAACAGTACGTCGACGTGGCGGCCACGGATCACCGCGCCGCTGCGCAACATTCGCTCTTCGCGGAAACCGGTGCGGTCGAGTACCTTGCGCGAGGCGACGTTCTCCGGAACGATGCAGGCCTGCACTTCGTCGAGCTCGCCGTCGGCGAACGCCGCGTCGATCACCGCGCCGAGCGCTTCGCTGGCGTAGCCGAGGCCGCGCGCTTCGGCCAGCAAGCTGTAGCCGACCTCGCCAACGCGCGGCGCGCGATCGTTCACGCGCAGCGAGATCCAGCCCACCGAACGTTCCGGCTCGCCCGCTTTCACCAGCCATTCGAAGCGGCCGGTCGCGGACGGGCGCAGCGCTTTCGGCCGCGCGCGAACTTGACGCTCGAACTCCTCGGCGCGAACGCGCGGGATGTCCTGGTACTTGCGCAGGTCCGGCGCGTTGAGGACCTCCCACAGATCGCGCGCGTTCCGCGGCTCGACCGGGATCAGCGTGACGCGCGCCGCGCGCAGCAGCTTCATCGCGCGATCGAGGCGTCGGCGAAGCTGCGCACGAGCTGCGCACCGCTCTCGGCCTGCGCGGTTTCGAAGCTGACGCGGTCGCCGGGACGGGCGAGCAGCACGTCGGGGCCGGCCGGATCGACGATCGTGAAGACGCCGCGCCTCCCGCGCAGCGTGAACCACACCCGCCCGGCCGCGTAGGCAAAGCGGTCGATCACGCCGGCGACCCGCGGCGTGCGCGCACCGCCGCTGCGGTCGCCCAGGAACGCTTGATACGACGCGAACGCGTCTTGCGAGGGCGAGGCCGCGCCGCTGTTGCCGACGACGACGTGCCCGCCCGCAGCCTGCACGAGCGCGAGCGTCTGGAACTTTCCGTTGTCGGCGACGGCCGGGACCACCCACGTATTCTGCCCGTAGAGCGCGTAGAGTACCGGTTGGGTGGGGAGCAGGCGACCTTGCTTTATCACCGGGTTCCCGCCGACGGCGTCCTCGGCGGCCTTCGAATTGTACTCCCCGCCGCTTGAGGTGAAGTACGTCATCGCGCCCGTGCGCGAGTCGAAGTAGGTGAAGCCGGTCATCGAGGCGTCGGTGCGCTGCGGTGAGGTGTGGTCGACGAACCACACGAAACGGCCGTCGGCGAGCAGGATCCCGAACACGTCGTTGCGCGCGGGAAGGTGAACGTCGCGCTTGGTGATCTGCGCGTTCCACCAGCCGTGGACGTAGCGCCCGAACCAGTCGTTGTAGTCGATGACGAGGTCCGGCGGGTAGACGCGGCTGACCCATTTCGGAAGCTCGCCGAAGCGCTCGCGCGGGATCCGTTCCATCGCGCCGGTCGTCGGATCGACGATCACGACCGCCGTGACCTTCTCGCCGCTCCAGCCGATCGTCGGCCGGCCGAGCGTGACCAGATAGCGCGGGTTGCCGTCGGAGTCGATCTGCAGCGTCTCTTCCAGCAACAGCTCCGTGCCGTAGCGCAGCCACACGTGACGGCGCAAGTTGTCGTTGAAGAGGGCCGAGGGGACGTAGCGGAGCGGCGCGCGGCTGCGCAGCTCGGCCGGCGCGTCGGGGTTCTCGGCATCGACGATCACCACGCCGGGCGAGGTGTGCCGCGCGAGCCACTGCACGAACCCCTGAAAGTTCAGCGGCGCGACCCACACCAGATGGCCGTTCTCCGACTGCACGTTGTAGGTGCCGACGCGGTAGTACGCGCCGAGCTGGCCGACGACTTTCTCGCCGGCGAAGATTGCCGACTCTTCGGGAACGACGCGGACGTGGCGCGGATCGGCGGCCGGCGCGCCCGCGCTCGAGACCATCGCGCCGGTGAGATCGCGCAATCCGCTCGCATCGACGAGCGGCGCGATCCACAGCGCCAGCGTGAACGCTCCGAGCGCGCCCACAGCAACGATCAGCGGCCAGACGGGCGTGCGGCGCAGCGAGACGATCCGGCGCGAGATGACCATCGTTCGCGCGGCGGTGAGCGACGTGATCAGCACGTTCGGGAGCAGCGTGAGGAGCAGCAGCGAGATCGCCTGCGGGAAGACGAGCTGCGGCATCGTGAGGTAGGCGAACGCGGCAACCAGCGGCACGCCGACCGCAAGGCGTCGCAATTGCCCGCGCCACCACCCGCGCGAGAAGTCGAGGTTGACGAGCCCCAGCGAAAGGAACGCCGTCGCGAGCAGCCAGATCACTCAGCTTCGGCCTACGGCGCCCCCTTGCCGCGTGCCTTCCGGCGCGTGAAGGAACGGCGGAGGTGCCCATGCAGGTTCGCTACAGCGGGACGGTCCTCTCGCAGCCCCGCTTCTTCTACTCCCGCCACTCGCATCGCGAGCACGAGCAGTTCGACGTCCGGGGCGACGACGGGAGCCGGTTCAGCGTCGTCGACAACGTCTCGATCGCGCCGCGCGTCCCCGTCCAGCCCGGCGACCGCGTGACGGTGCAGGGCGAGCTCGTGCGCGCCCACGTCTCGCCGCCGATCGTGCACTGGACGCACCACGACCCGGGCGGACGGCACCCAGGCGGCTTCGTGAGCCTCGACGGCCGCGTCTACGCCTGAATTCCGAGAAAAGAAAAGGGGGCGAATCGCTTCGCCCCCGATCTCTGCTGTAGCGGTGAGCCCGGCTCAGCGGCGCTTTTTCGCGCCGCCGGCGGCCTTGCGGGCCGGGGCCTTCTTCGCGGCGCTCTTCTTCGCCGGAGCGGCGGCCTTCTTTGCGCCGCCGGCTTTCTTCGCGCCGCCGGCTTTCTTCGCGCCGCCGGCCTTCTTCGCGCCGGCCTTCTTCGCGCCGCGCTTGGCGGTCCCGACGGCTTCCTTCAGGCTGCGGCCGGCGATGAACTTCAGCACGCGCTTCGCCGGGACGTTGACCGGCTCGCCCGTCTGCGGATTGCGCGCGACGCGCGCCGCGCGGTCCCGGATCTTGAACTGGCCGAAGGGCGTCAACTGCATCTTGTCGCCCGACTTCAGCACCTGGGTGATCCGGTCGAGGATCGCGTCCAGCATCTCGGCGACCTGGCGGCGCGGAAGCTCGAAATCCTCGGCGAGCTCTCTCGCCAGTTCGTTCTTGGTCATGAGGTCCTTTCGGTTGTCGTTCGTTGGCTCCGGTGGGAGCCGTGTTGCCGCCCAGTATACGCCGAAAAACCCGTTTTCCCGGCAATTTCCG
>DASZGA010000068.1:0-1939 GCA_035939295.1 Candidatus Elarobacter sp.
GCTTTTCAGAATTGCTTCATCTTTGGCTCAGAGTTGCTTCATGTTTGCGACCTAGTCTCGGTGCTACTACCGAGGGAGGTTTGCGAAACGATGAACTCACGACTCGCCGCGCTGATGTGCGCGGCAGCTGTTCTGGTTGCGGGCTGCGGCGGCGGCGGCAGCAGCGGCAGCACAACTCCACCACCACCACCCGGCCCGACGGCGCCGCCGGCGTCAGGAAATTTGCCGCTCTCCGAATCCGTCAACGCGAGCCCCGCATGGGTGAACCCGTCGTCGCACCGGACGCTCTATTTCCTGGACGTCGACACCGCAACCGGCGGAACGTGCACGGCCGGCTGTCTCGGGATCTGGCCGGTGTTCGCGCCGGTCGCAGGCTCGCAGGGCGCCGACAACGTCACGCTGATCACGCGCTCCGACGGCACCGGCCAGCAGTGGGCGTATCAAGGCCATCCGCTCTACATGTACGCCGGCGACACCGGTCCCGACCAATTCAACGGCGACGGGATCCCGGATTTCGGCGGTCATTGGCACGTCGCGCGGCCCGCGGCTGCGGGAACCGCGACGCCGCCGCCGGGCGATATCACCTGCCACGGCTACTGCTGACGACGGCTCGCGCCTGACGAAAAGAAGACCCCGTGGTGGCGGGGTCTTTTCGCGTTCACATCTCGTAGTCGATGTAGAGCTTGCCGTCGGGCGCCGGTTTGAACACCTTGGGGAGCGGCGGAAGCGATGAGTCGACCGGCGCGCCGTCGACCTCGATCATGTCGCTGCGCGCGAGCTGCTGTTCCGTCTTCTTCTCGAGCGCGTCGATCAGCGGAACGCGCGGAACCTCGCTGTTGTTCTCCGGCTTGCCGTATGCACCGGGCTGCGTCGAGCACATCGCGACGCAACCGTCGCGCATCGCGTTGAGCGCGTCGATCGGCGTCGCGTTCGTGCTGCCGTGGTGGCCGACTTTGTAGAAGTCGATCTTGCCGAGGACCGACGCGGCGTTCGCGGTGAGCCCGGTGTGGCCGGCGGTGCCGAGCGCGCCGCCGAAGAGGAAGTTCTGCCAGTTTCCCCACTGCGCGTCGCCGGCGAAGAGCATCGTCTTCCCGCCGTAGCCGAACAGCACAACGAGACTCTGGTTGTTGATCGTGTTGTCGGCTTGCGCCGCCTTTGCCGCCATCAGGTCGGGCTGCTCGTCGGCGACGCGCTTTGCGATGTCGGATGCCGAGAAGATCTCGAATGCTTCGGGCGGATAGGCGCTCGCGTCGGTATTGAAAATGGGGTTGAAGCGTGTCGGATCGACGCCCTCGTTGTCGTTTGCGTCGAGGTACTGATGGCCTTTGCCGTCCATCTGCGCGATCAGCGCCGGATCGTGCGGCGGGCCGATGATCTGCGCCGTCAGCCCGGCCTTCAGCAGCGAGTCGGGAAGGTTCGCCGGGTCGCCGGCTTTGTAGTAGTCGACCGGCGGTTTGTTCGCCCAGCCGCCGTGCAGTGTTTGGAGCGCGACGGCGTTGCTTCCGCCCGGAGCCGCCGCCGACATCTCGCCGGTGATGTTCTTCGCCATGTTGATCAGCTGCTGGTCGGCCGGATCGTTGCGCGCCGCGAGCGCCAGCTGCAGGTGCGACGCCAGCGCGGTCAGCGTCGCTTGGAAGCTGGTCGCGACGGGGTTCGCCGGGTCCTCGAACCACGACATCCAGACGCGCTCGACGTTGAACTTCGCGAACGCGTCCTTGCCGGTCGCGAAACCGGAGATGTGATCGGCGTGCCGGTGCGTCATGATGACGAGCGCCAGCTGCTGATTCGTGTCCTTCGCCAGCTCGTCGATTCCGGCGCCGATGGAGTTCAAGTTCGCCGCGTGCACGCCGCAGTCGACGAGGATGTGCAGCGGGTTCCCGTCCGCCCCTCGCACCGTCAGCAAGAAGAAGTCTCCGAACCCCACCCGATACATCCGCAC
>DASZGA010000069.1:0-2090 GCA_035939295.1 Candidatus Elarobacter sp.
TGGACGCGCGGCGACCGCGTCTCGATGCGCGCGAACCCGTACTACTACCGCGGGAAGCCGCAGATCGAGCGGCTCGAGGTGCGCTTCGTCCCCGATCCGAACACCGCGATGAACCTGCTGCGCACGAAAGAGGTCGGCGGCTACTTCTCCGACCTCGACTACGGCAACTACCCGCTGCTCAAAGAGATCGCCGGCATGCGCGTGACGAAGACGCCGATGAACGCGGTCGGCGCGATCATCTTCAACACGCAGGACCCGGTCACGAGCGATCCGCGCGTGCGCCGCGCGCTCGCGGCCGCGATCGACATCCCCTCGATGATGCAGAAAACCTACCGCGGCGCGGTCAGCACGACGAACGCCGGGCGCGGGCTGTTCATCTGGGCCTACGACCCGAAGGCGTACCCGGACGCGAAGTACGATCCCGTCGCGGCGGGGAAGCTGCTCGATGCTGCCGGATGGCCCGACAGCGGCGACGGCATCCGCCGTAAGAACGGCAAGCCGCTCGACGTGCTGTTCATCATCCAGGCCGCGACGCCGGGCGACACGATCGTCGGCAATTCCGTCACGCAATACCTCAAAGCCGTCGGCGTCACCGTGACGCTCAAGGCGTTCAACGTCACCCAGTTCGTCGCGCCCGCGAACGAAGGCGGCCCCGTCTACGGCGGCAAGTTCCAGATGGCGCTCTACCCGTTCGTGAACGGCGACGATCCGGACACCACCGATCAGTTCAGCTGCGCGACCGTCCCGCCGCGCGGCTACAACAAGTCACGGATCTGCGATCCGCGGATCGACGCGCTCCTCGCGCAAGGCCAGCGCACCTACGACCTCGCGCAGCGCAAGGCGATCTACGCGAAAGTCGAGGCGCTGCTGCACGAGCAGATGCCGATCGTCCTGCTCTATCAGCGCCCCGAGCTGGACACGTTCACCGACCGCCTGCGAAATCAGACGACGTCGCTCTCGACGGCGTGGTGGAACGTGGGCGCGTGGAGCCTCGCGCCGTAGCTACTCGTCGCCCTCGTGCTCGGGCGGATCGGTGAGCGTGATCGGCCCGTCGAAAACTTCCAGGATCTCGCTGCCCGCGACGACCACGGCGTCGCGCTCCTTGTCGACGATCGCCTCGCTGGCTTCGAGCCACGCGATCGGACCATCGTCGGCTTCGCCTTCGCCCGGCGCGAGGTAAGCGAACTCGAGCAGTCCGACCGCGGCCAGCGCGTCGACGATCGCCGCGGCAGGCCCCAGCGCCTCGGCTCGGGCGCCCTCGTCGCCGTCGTCGACCTTGCGCAAGAGCGCGCGGAGCGGCTCGGAAAGGTGTTTGGAGACGTCGGGATGATCGAGCGGATCGACCTGCGTCTGCGTGTCGTCGTGGTTCACAGGTCGGCGCTTCGACGCCCGATCCGAAACACATGGCTGCGGCGACCCCCCGCTCGGCCGGTTGGAACCGTGCCGATGCGCTCTCCCGTTCCTCCCAACGTGTTCACCATGTCGCTCGCTCGCCGCGCACCGGCGTTGCTCGTTGCGCTCGTATTGCTGGCGTCTGCCGTAGCGGCGACGCCGCTCGCGACACCGGCAGCGGTCGCTAAGCCGCCCGTGAAGCACGCGGTCGCCGTGAAGAAATCGGCGCCGCCGAAAAAGCCTGCAAAGCGGACCGGATATCATCCGCGCCCCGGCCTGGCTCCGGCCGACGAGTATTTCGGCCGTTTGGGGATGAGCGTGCTCGGCGTGCGCAACAAGGTGAAAGACCTCGGGCTCGACGCCGATCTCCATCCCGAGCACGAGAAGGCCGTCCTCGGCGGCGCGCTCTGGGTCGAAGACGCGATGCGCGACTGGGCGAAGAAGTATCCGTTCGACCGCTGGTTGCCGCGCTATGCATACGCGCTCGAGCAGATGTACGAACGCATCCCCGGCAGCGACGCGCACAAGCGCGCGATGAAGCAGATCGCGTACCTCACCGCGTACTTTCCGCAGACGGTCTACGGCAAAGTCGGCCGCGCGAAACTGGCGCAAGGCGTTCCGACGCCGGATCCTTCGGAGACGCCGCAGCCGCTGACCGATCTCGAGCGCCTGCAGCTCCTCGACGGCAAAGTCATTCC
>DASZGA010000070.1:0-2345 GCA_035939295.1 Candidatus Elarobacter sp.
GTCGGGCCGAAGATCTTCGAGCGGCTGGGCGCGCGCGTCGTCGCGCTGCACTGCGAGGACGACGGGAGCCGGATCAACGTCGACTGCGGAGCGACGAACCTGCACGCGCTGCGCGCGCGCGTCCGCGAGGAGATCGCGCGCTCGACCGGACCGGTCGCCGGCGTCGCGTTCGACGGCGACGCCGACCGCGCGCTGTTCGTCGACGAGACCGGCGAGATTTTGAACGGCGATCACGTGATGCTGATCGTCGCGCGCGACCTCGACGCGCGCGGCGAGCTGCCGGGCGACACCGTCGTCGGCACGGTGATGGCGAACATGGGGTTCGAGAAGGCGCTCGAGCGCGAAGGGATTCGGTTGGTGCGCGCGGCGGTCGGCGACCGCTACGTCCTCGAAGCGATGCGCGCCGGCGGCTACCGTTTCGGCGGCGAGCAGTCGGGACACGTGATCGACTTGCAGCGCGGCACCACCGGCGACGGGCCGATGAGCGCGGTCGCGCTGTTTGCGATTGCCGCGCGCACGCAGCGCACGCTGCACGAGCTCGCGTCGGGTCTCACCGTATATCCGCAAGTGCTCGTGAACGTGCGCGTGAACGACAAGTCGGTCGCCGAGCATCCGGCGGTGCGCGACGCGATCGCGAGCGCCGAACGCGAGCTCGCGCACGACGGACGCATCCTCGTGCGCCCGTCGGGGACCGAGCCGCTGGTGCGCGTGATGGTCGAAGCAGGCGACGACGCGCGCACGCACGCGGTCGCGGAATCGGTCGCTGCGGCGATCCGGGGCGCGGCCGGCGGCGTATAGGCGGTACGGGCTCCGGTAAAGGTTGGCGGCATCCCAGCCGATCTTTACGATACGGCCGTGGGACGGGAAGGAGAAGGCGATTGAAACCGCCTATCCCCCACGCCGTGGCCCTCAATTCTGTTGGGGGACACCGGCCCTGGTGAAGCGGTCTATCGCTCCATCGGGATTCGAACGTACCTGCTATTGATCACGGAGTCCGGTGCTCGCAGGCGCCGGAGCGGGGGACCAACCAAGGCAGGGGTGAACGCGCCGGTCGGCGCGCGGGCGATTTCTTCCGTCCGAACCCGTCAACTAACCCCGTACGTGTGGAAGAAGGAGCAGTTCTTGCATCGTTCCATCCTCACCGGGTTGTTCGTTTGCATTCTCTCCGCCGGTCTGCCGGCGATGGCGAATGCGGACACCACGGGTGAACAGGTCGCTCCGGCCGTCGCGACGACGCCCGTGACGAGCGCCTCACCCGCGACGAACGCCTCCGAGGTAGCGGCCCCGACCGACGGCGCCGACCTCGCCATGTGGAACGCCTCACCCGCCAAAGCCGAAGACGAAGCGACCGCGACGGTCGCGCCGGCCCGGGTGTCGCGCTTCGCCCACCTCCAGAAGCTGGCCGGCGGGATCGCCGCCCGCGGCGCCGCGATGGCCTCGAGCCTGACCCGGAACGCCATGAAATTTCTGGGCGTCCGCTATTCGTTCGGAGGCTCGTCGGCTTACGGGTTCGACTGCTCCGGCTACACCCAGCACGTCTTCGCGATGATGGGGGTCCGCCTGCCCCGCATGGCCGACGAGCAGTACTACGCCGGCAAGAGCTTCAGCGGCTCGCCGAAGGCCGGCGACCTGGTGTTCTTCCACACCTACGCGCCCGGGGTCTCGCACGTCGGGATCTCGCTCGGCGGCGACAAGTTCGTCCACGCCTCGTCGAGCCACGGCGTGATGGTCTCGAGCCTCCACGACTCGTACTGGGGCCCGCGCTACCTCGGCGCGAAGCGCGTCGTCGAGTAACGGCGAAGCCGGCCGTCGTGACTGACGACGGCGACAACCACGATCTGCGGCAACGAGCGGCCAACGCCTATGTGGTGTGGCCGCTCGCCGTATTCGATCTGTTCCGCGAGCCGCCCGAGGCGACGGCGTGGTCGCGGCTCCACACGCGGCAGGCGTTCGTCTACGGGATCGTCGCGACGTTCGCGTACTTGGTGCTGCTCGCGCTCCCGTTGCTGCTGATCGTCCTGATCCCGCCGATCGCTTCGTCGACGGCAGCGGTCGTCTGGATCTACGCCCTTGGGCTGCTCGCCGACATCGTGGGCGCGTTCGTCCTGATGGGGCTCTCGCTCTCGTACCGCGAGCGGGCGCTGCGCGGCGAGCTGTTCGCGATACCGTACGTCACGCCGCTCGCCGACCGCTTCTTCCGCCTCGAGCGCTGAGCCGCGGCGAGGGAACCCCGGCGGCGGAGCGAAGCCGTCGCGTCGCACCGATGGGGCGTAGCCAAGCGGTAAGGCAGCGGACTTTGACTCCGCCATGCGTTGGTTCGAATCCAGCCGCCCCAGCACTGCCGC
>DASZGA010000071.1:0-7558 GCA_035939295.1 Candidatus Elarobacter sp.
CGTAACCCCCAAGATTTGACCCCGCGCGAGATCGTCATCGAGCTCGACCGCTACATCGTCGGTCAGGGCGACGCGAAGCGCGCCGTCGCGGTCGCGATGCGCAACCGCTATCGCCGCGAGCGGTTGCCGGAACACGTCCGCAAAGAGGTCGCGCCGAAGAACATCCTGATGATCGGACCCACCGGGGTCGGGAAAACCGAGATCGCGCGCCGCTTGGCGACGCTGGCCGGCGCACCGTTCATCAAGGTCGAGGCGACGAAGTACACCGAGGTCGGCTACGTCGGGCGCGACGTCGAGTCGATGGTGCGCGACCTCGCCGAGGCCGCGGTGCGCATGGTCTCCGAGGAGCGCCGCGAGGACGTGCGCGACGCGGCCGACGCCGCCGCGGTCGAACGGATCGTCGACGTGCTGCACCCCGAGACGATGACGGCGCAACCGCAGCAGGCGAACCCGTTCGCGGCTTCGCTCGGCTCGATCTTCGGCAACGCGTTCGCGAACCAACCGCAAACGGCGACGCAGACCGCAACCCGCACGATTCCGGACGACGAAGCGACGCGCGTGCGCGCGAGCGCGAAGGCCGACGTCGAGCGCGGGTTCTACGACGTCCGCCTGATCGAGATCGAGGTCGAAGAGGCGGCGCAGCTTCCGATGGGAATGCTCGGCGGTCCCGAAGGCTCGGGCCAGGGCAACGACATGAGCGAGATGCTCGGCGGGCTGCTGCCGAAGAAGCGCGTCCGCAAGAAGGTCACCGTCGCCGACGCGCGGCGGCTCTTCGCGCAACAGGAAGCCGACAAGCTGATCGACCACGACGCGGTCAAGCGCGAAGCGCTGCGACGCGCCGGCGATCACGGCATCGTGTTCATCGACGAGATCGACAAGGTCGCCGGGCGCGAAGGCTCGCGCGGGCCGGACGTCTCGCGCGAAGGCGTGCAGCGCGACATCCTCCCGATCGTCGAAGGCAGCACCGTGCAGACCAAGCACGGCCCGCTCTCGACCGATCACGTGCTCTTCATCGCAGCCGGCGCATTCCACGTCTCGAAGCCGTCGGACCTCATCCCGGAATTGCAAGGCCGGTTTCCGGTGCGCGTCGAGCTGGACTCGTTGACCGCGGCCGACTTCGAGATCATCCTCACGCAGCCGGAGAACGCGCTGATCGGCCAGTACAAGGCGCTACTCGGAGCGGACGGCGTCGAGCTCGACGTCACGCCGGACGCGATCGCGGAGATCGCGCAGATCGCGATGCGCGTCAACGAGCAAACCGAGAACATCGGGGCTCGGCGGCTGCACACCGTGCTCGAGCGCGTGCTCGACGAGATCGCGTTTGCGGCGCCTGAAGAAGGCGGGGCCAAGACGATCGACGCGGCTTACGTTCGTGCTCGGCTCGAATCTATTGCTGGGGATTCGGATCTTTCGAGCTATATTCTGTAGGCCGCTACCATCTTCGCCCGCTCAATGGTGGCTTTGATGGAGCGAGGTTAGGACGAGGGCGGTGACGCCGAGCGCATTGTTCAGCGCGTGCAGGACGATCGAGACCCACAGGTTTCCGGTAGCCGCGTATGCGAGAGCGCCGATGAAGCCGAGGGCGGCTAGGGTCGGGAAGAGGACGACGTCGCCGTGGACCGCGCCGAAGAACAACGCGGAGACGGCGGCGCCCGGCAGGACGCCGAGGCGTGGTGCGAGCGCACCGAACAGCAGACCGCGGAAGATCATCTCTTCGACGATCGGGGCGAGGGCGACCGAGGACAAGATCAGCAGCGCGACGCTGATCGTCGTGAAGATCGGCACCTTGCTGACGACGTCGAAGTGCTCGAAGCCGGCTTGCTGATGTTTCGTCTGGTGGGTGTAGATCAGCTGGATCGCGGTGCCGATGTGCACGAGGATGAGAGCTGCCACGCCGATCAGGATGACGCGCATGTCGGAGCCGGTCAGCATTCGAAACGGATTGCGGCCCGCGGTGCGGAGGCGCCACCATGCGAACGGGCCGGCGATGCCGTAGACGATCGCGGTTGTAAGCGCGACGAGCGGATGCCCCGGGTTCGTCGACGGCGTTTTGCCGGTCGTCAGAACGATCGCGACGACCAGCACGATGACGGCGGCCAAGGTGCCGATCAAGCCGACGACGATCGCTCCCAGCGCGGAAAGGAGTCCGTTCCAGAACGGGACGGCGACGCGCTCGGCGCCGAGGCCGCCGCGACCGACGGGCGGTGCGGTCAGCGTGGGGACGGACATCGTTCGCGGGCGCTAGTGCGAGACGGCGATGTCGGAGCGCGCGCAGCGGGCCGACACGGTGCGCTTCGGCGAGCGGATCCGTTCGGGGGCGGTGATCTCCAGGGCGACCCACGGTGCGGTTCCGCGCGGCTTCCAGGTGTCGCGGACGGATTGCGCGACCGCGCCGTCGCCGGCGACGGAGAGCTTCCCGGTGCGTGAGACCGATCCGTCGCTGCGGATGAAACGGTACGCGATGTCGTGGGGGACGCGGGCATCGTAGGCGACGATCGTTGCGGTGCTGACGACGGCGCAGGAGCCGGCCAGCGGGCGCGCGTCGAGCGTCACGGCGAGGTTCCCCGCACCCGAAAGATCGGGCCCGGCGGCCAGCACCGCGAGGAGGGCGCCCGCGAAAACGCGCATCGTAGGATCATCCTACCCGTGACGATATTACGGGGCGCTTACGAAGGAGCGTTCACAGCCAATGAAATCATCCGTCTCCCGCGGTCGCGCGCTCAAGGCCATCGCGGCCATCCCGTTTGCGGCGCTCGGCATCGCCGCGACCCTTTCGCCGGCTCAGTCCGCGGCACCGCCGGACAACAAGAAGCAGTTCAAGTATCAGGACAAGCCGGGACCGCACGGGCAGAAGTGCTCGGGCTGCCGGTTCTTCCGGAAACCGAACGGCTGCACGATCGTCCACGGCAAGATCAGCCCGAACGGCTGGTGCATCGCCTGGGCCAAGACGTAGCGACCGGCAGCTTCTCTCGACCTGACCGGCGGGCGGAACCCGGGCGCTTCCCCCGCCGGTTATACTGAAAGCACGTTATGGCGTACATCCGCGAGATCATTACAGAAGGGCATCCGACGCTCCGCAAGGTCGCGAAGAAGGTCGATCCGTCCGAGATCGCCGACCCGATCTTCCAGCAGCTCCTCGACGACATGTTCGAGACGATGTACGACGCGCCGGGGATCGGTTTGGCGGCGCCGCAGATCGGGATCTCGAAGCGCATCTTCACCGTCGACCTGCAGGACGAGGACGCTCACGGGCCGTTCGTCGTGATCAACCCGAAGTTCACGGTGACCGAGGGCGAGGTCGAATCGGTCGAGGGCTGTCTGTCGGTGCCGGGGATGGTCGGCGATCTGACGCGGTTCGAGCGCGTCGTGTGCACCGGGCTCGACCGGCGCGGCAAGAAGATCACGCTCGAGGGGACGGGGCTGTTCGGGCGCTGCTTGCAGCACGAGATCGATCACCTCAACGGCGTGCTGTACATCGACAAAGCGAAGAACATTCGGCCGGCCCAGACCGACGAGGAAGTCGCGGAGGCCGAGGCGGTCGCCGCAGGCGCTCGCTGAAGCTCGTCGTCTTCGGGACGAGCGAGTTCGCCGTCCCGGTTCTCGAAGCGGTTGCGAATCGGCACGACGTCGTGGGCGTCGTCACGCAGCCGGATCGGCCCGCGGGGCGCGGCCACAAGCTGACGCCGGCGCCGGTGAAGCGCGCCGCCGAAGCGCGCGGGCTGCGCGTGCTGACGCCGGAGAAGCTCAAGCCGTTCGCGGACGAAGCGCGCGCGCTCGGCGCCGGCGCGTTCGTCGTCGCGTCGTACGGGAAGATCGTTCCGCAAGCGCTGCTCGACGTCGTGCCGATCGCGTTCAACGTCCATCCGAGCTTGCTGCCGCTGTACCGCGGTGCGACGCCGCTCCAGTCGGCGATCCGCGACGGCCGCACCGAAACCGGCGTGACGATCATCGCGATGGACGCGGGCATGGACACCGGTGACGTGCTGCTGCAAGAACGCACCCGGATCGGCCCCGACGAAACCTACGGCGAGTTGCACGACCGCCTCGCGCAGCGCGGCGCGGAACTGGTGGTGGATGCCCTGGAACGGTACGGCAACGGTTCGCTGCAGCCGAAAACGCAGGGTGACGTCGCGCGCGAGCTCGGAATCTCCGATGAGGAGATCGCGCGCACGCTGACGCGGCCGTTGACGAAGGACGATCTCACGATCGATTGGTCGCGGCCCGCGAAAAGTGTCGTCGACCAGATTCGTTCGCTCTCGCCTGCGCCGGCTGCGCGAACCGACTCGCCGCCCGAGTTCGAGAAAATCAAAGTGTTGACCGCGCACGTCGGCGAGGATGGCGCGCCCGGCGGCTGGTCAATGACGCCGCCGGGAGTCAACCTCGTCTCCGAGCCGCGCCCGATGGCGTTCGGACGCGCCGGCGACGGCGGCGTCGTGGTCCTCGACCGCGTCGTCCCGCCGGGACGCGCGGCGATGAGCGGCGAGGCGTTCGCGCGCGGCGCCGCCGAACGAGCCGCGAAGGTAACGCAGGGCGCGTTCGGCAGTATGCGCGACGAGGACTTTCGGTCGTGACCGCGCGCCAAACCACTGCGCGCGAGGTCGCGCTGCAAGTGTGTCGCGACGTGTTCGGGCCGCATCCGCGTGGGGCGCGTGAGGCGCTCGACTATCGTTTGCGCAAGTCCGATCTGCCGCCGCGCGACCGTGCGTTTGCGACCGAGCTTGCGTACGGGGCGATCAAGATGCGGCGCTTTCTCGACTTCGAACTGCAGCCGTACGTCGGCGACCGCGCGCAGTCGCTGCCGCAGCCGATCGCGGAGATCTTACGGCTCGGGACGTATCAGCTGCGCGAGATGCGCGGCGTTGAGCCGTACGCGGCGGTTTCCGAGAGCGTCGGGTTGGCGCGCAAGTACGGTCACAAGGGAACGGCCGGCCTCGTCAACGCGGTGCTGCGGCGGATCGCGACGGCGCCGCCGCGCGAGGTCGAGCTCGCGACGCGCGCGTCGCTTCCGAGCTGGGTGGTGAGCCACTGGCGCGAGCGCTTCGGCGAGGAACGGCTCGAGGCGATTCTCGCCGGCGTGAACGCGCCGTCGGCGACCGCGATCTGCGTCGATCTGCGCAACGCGACGCGCGAGGAAGCGCAGCGCGCGCTCGCCGATGCCGGGATCGCGTCCACGCCGAGCGCGTTCGCGGACGACGTGCTGATCGTCGACTCGGGCGCGCCGCCCGGCGAGGTCGAGCGGCTTGCGAACCATCGCTGGCATCTGCACGCGGAGGCCGCGTCGTTTCCGGTCGACATCCTCGATCCGCAGCCGGGTCAGCGGATCGTCGAGCTGTGCTGCGGGCGCGGCAACAAGACGCTGCAGATCGCCAGCCGCACGCGCGACGAGGCGACCGTCCTCGCCGTCGACGACGACGAGAAGAAGATCGCGCAGACCGGCGCACGTCTCGAAGCGGCCGGAATCTCTTCGATCGCGCTGGTCGCCGCCGACGTCGCCGCGATGCGCGCGAGCGGCGACGCCGACCTCGTGTTGCTCGACGCGCCGTGCTCGGGGCTCGGGATCCTCGGCCGCCAGCCCGAGGCGCGCTGGCGAAAGCAGCCCGACGATCCGGAGCGAATGGCGGCGGTTCAGACCAAGCTCTTCGAAGCGGCGGCGGGCGGCGTGAAGCCCGGCGGCGCGCTGGTCTACGCGGTCTGTTCGACCGACCGCCGCGAAGGTGAAGACGTCGTCGACGCGTTCCTGGCGGCGCATCCGGAGTTCTCGCGCGACGCGATCCCGCCGCGCTACGCGCCGTTCCTGACCTCCGCCGGCGACGTGCTGGTCCCGCCGGGGATCGAGGGCCGGGATGGATTTTACGTAGCGCGGGTAATTCGCTCCGCGTGAACGTGATCGCTCGGATCGAGCATGCGTGCGCGCGCGTCGTCGAAGACGCGTTCGCCCGGGTGTTTCCGAGCGCGCTCGATCCGGCGCAGATCGGCAGGCGGCTCGTGGCGACGGCGCAAGCCTCACCCAGCGATCTGTATCTCGTCCGCGTCCACCCGGCCGACTACGCGCGGCTCGCCGACGACCGCGACTTTCTCGAAGGGCGCTGGAGCGCGATGCTGCGCGAAGCGCTCCCGCGCGAACGTGCCGAGGCGGCGCGCGTCGTGCTCGACGAGGATCCCGACGTCGTCTCCGGCTCGCTCGCGATCGAAGCGGTCGTCGACGAGCGCGCGCAGGCGCTCGCGCTCGAACGCCCCGACGGAACGCGCATCGCGCTGACCGACGGGCTCACGTTGGGACGCGCCGACGACAACGGAGTCATCGTGCGCGACGCGCGCGCATCGCGGCATCACGCGCGGATCGTCGCCGACGGGAGCGGCTGGAGCGTCGAGGACACCGGCTCGTCGAACGGCACCTACGTCGACGGCGCGCAGGTGCGGCGCTCGCGGCTCGACCGCGGCCAGACGCTGACGGTCGGCGACACGCCCTTCAAGGTGGTCGATCCGGTATGACCGATCCGCGGCTGATCACGCTCGGTCTGTCGGCGGCCTACGCAGCCTACGTCGTCCTCGTACACGACCGGCGCGGCGCGCCGCCCGCCCGCGCCATCGAGGCCTCGATCCCGACCGGGATCGAGCTGACGGTCGCACATGCCGGAACGATCAAGACAAGACGCTTCGGGAGGCGTATCCTAGTGGGGAGGGCACCGAGTGCCGATCTTCGCCTCGACGATCCGCGGATAAGCCGTTTGCATGCGCGAATCGAGATGCGGGACGACGGCGTCTTCGTGGAAGACCTGGGGAGCCGGAACGGGACGGCGGTCGACGGCGAAACCGTCACCGAACCGCGGCGCCTCGAGGTCGACGACGAAGTGACCGTCGGATCGGCAGCCCTTGTCTACCGAGGAGTCGGAGCATGGAGATAGCGGTCGGTTCGCGACCCGGCGTACCGCAGCGCGGCGGCGACGAAGCCTATGTCGCCGAGATCGTCGCGCCGGGGATCGTCCTGCTCGCCGTCGCCCACGGCTTCGGTCGGATCCGCGAGCGCACCGCTCCGACCGTCGCGGCGCTGGCCGTTCGCGACCACCTCAAGCGCCGCGTCCGCTGCGAGCGGCGTGATCCCCGTGCGGCCCTCTCGGCGGCCTTCTCGGCGGCCAACGGGCGCATCTACGCCCATTCCGGCAGCACCGACGACTACGTGGCCTCCGGGACCTCGCTGACCGCCGCCCTGATCGTGGGCGACCACGCCTTCGTCGGGCACGTCGGGGCGACACGCGCCTACCTCGGCCGCGACGGCGCGCTCTCGACGCTGACCAGCGACGACACCGTCGGCGACGGGCCGCTGAAGCTGCTGACCCGAACGCTCGGGACGCAGCCGACGCTCGAACCGGCGCTCGCGCACTTGCGGCTGATGCACGGCGACGCGCTGGTCCTCTCGAGCGGCGCGCTCCACGAGCTGCTGGACGAGGACGAGATCGCCGACGCGCTGCGCGCGTCGGCGTCGTCGGAAGACGTCACCGCGCGGCTGCTCGCGATCGCCGGGATTCGCGGCGACGGCGCGGCGACGGTGATCGTCGGG
>DASZGA010000072.1:0-16886 GCA_035939295.1 Candidatus Elarobacter sp.
GCGCGCGATCTCCTCGCGGACGCGCGCGCGCAGCGCGTGCAGGTTCGTCGCTCCGCAGTCGACGTTGATCCGGCTCCCGTCGTCCTCGCAGTGCAGCGCGACGACGCGCGCGCCCAGCCGCTCGAAGATCTTCGGCCCGACCAGATACGCCGCGCCGAACGCGCCGTCGACGACGACGGTCCAGCCGCTCAGATCGGCGCCCGCCGCGACCAGCTTGGCGAAATAGTTGTCGATCAAGCCGCGCGTCTGCGTGACGATTCCGATGTCGAGCCCGGTCGGACGCGGCAGCTCGGCGTGCGTCTCGATCAGCGACTCGATCTCGCTCTCGACGGCGTCCGACAATTTGAACCCGTCGGCGCCGAAGAACTTGATCCCGTTGTCCTCGATCGGATTGTGTGAAGCGGAGATCATCACGCCCGCGGCGGCTTCGATGCTCGCGGTGATCGCAGCGACCGCCGGCGTCGGGACGATCCCGAGCTGCACGACGTTGCGGCCGGTCGAGGTGATCCCGGCGACGATCGCGCCTTCGAGCATGGGTCCCGACAAACGCGTGTCGCGGCCGACGACGATCGGCTTTTCGAGCGGCTGATCGTGCGCGATCACCGCCGCGCCCGCGCGCCCGACGGCGAACGCGAGCTCCGGCGTCAGGTCGGCGTTCGCGACGCCGCGGACGCCGTCGGTACCGAAGTATTTTCCCATGGCGTTATTTGGTGTTTCCGTGGCCGGCGGTCGAGATGAACTTCGCACGTACGCGCACGAGGTTCGGCGAGACCTGCACGTTCCCGATCTCATCGCCGCGCGCGCCGGTCGGCGTCGGGCGGATCATGTTGTCGAACTGCTGCGGCCGCTCGGGGATCGGGATCTCGACGCGCACTCCGCTGACGCGCGCGAGATCGGCGGCGGTGCCGCGGATCGTCGTGTTCTGCGGCGAGACCTGCGCGGACTCGACGACGATCCCGCGCCGGTCGCCGACGTAGTCGATGTTCACCGGGACGATGTGCGACTCCAAGCGGTCGAGCGAGAGCGTCACGGATGCGGGCGAGAGGGACTTGATCGCGAGATCGGGTGAGACGATCTTCACCTGCACGTTGTGGAACCCGGGATCGACCAGGTCGCCGACGTCGAGGACCGCTTGTACCTGGTCGGGCTGCACGGGCTGTCCGTTGCGCGGCGCCTCGATCACGATCTGCGCCTTCTTCTCCGCATAGCGCACCTGATAGCCCGTCTTCAAGCCGGTCACGACGATCGGGACCTCGAGCGTCTGGTCGAACCGCGCGAGCGTCCCGGGCGCGGCGGCAAGATGGAAATAGCCCCACGCTGCGAGCGCGAGGCAGACGGCCAGGACCTTAAGTCCGAAGTTGTTCCGGAGGAGGTTGAGCAGCACGCGGGATCCGAGGCAGCAGATTGGCGAGCAGGCCGCCTTCGGCCTGGGCGCGGCGGCGCGTCGGGCGGATGCAGGCGGCCAGGACCCGGCGCAGGCGCTCTTCGTCGTCGATCGGCACCGAGAGCCGGCCGGCGCGCGCGACCGAGATCAAGCCGCTCTCCTCGCTGACGACGACGACGACCGCGTCGGTCTGCTCGGTGAGCCCGACCGCGGCGCGGTGGCGCGTTCCGACGTGGCGGTCGACGGAGATCGTGTTGTCGCTGAGCGGCAGGAAGCACGCCGCGCCTTCGATCAGCAGGTCGCGCACGATCACCGCGCCGTCGTGCAGCGGCGAGGTTTTATTGAAGATCGCCAGCACGAGATCGAGCGAGAGCCGCGCGTCGAGCGCCGTCCCGCTCTCGACGTACTCGCGCAGCCCGGTCTGCTGCTCGATCACGATCAGCGCGCCGACCCGTTGGCGCGCGAGGACGAACCCGGCGTGCGCGACGATCCGGATCTGCTCGGCGGCGATCTCGTCCTCGGCGCGGCGGTCGCGCACGAAGAGCCGGCCGCGCCCGAGCTGCTCGAGCCCGCGCCGCAGCTCCGGCTGGAACACGATCGGCAGCCCGACCGCCGTTCCGAGCAGCAGGTACTGCATCACCGTCGCGAGGACGAGCAGGTGCAACAGATTCGAGACGGCGAGGATCACCACGAGCACGAACAGCCCGAGCATGATCTGCACCGCACGGGTACCGCGGATGAGGAGCAGCAGATAGTAGGTGAGAATCGACGTGGCGAGGATGTCGATCGCGTCGACGGGCGAGAAATGAATCGCGATGTGGGGCCACGTCACGCGCGCGGCTCCCGAAGATATGTCTCGATGACGCGCGTCGCGTTCAGCTCGGGATCGCCGAGCCCCGCGGCGGCGATCGCCGCCGCCTCCTCGACTGCCATGCCGCGCAGGATCCGCGCCGGGACGAAGACCGACTCGATCGCGATCAGGTCGTCGATGAGCTCGGGCGCGCTCACCGCGTCGTCGAAGCGGACCGTCACGAAGGTTCCGTCTTCCGCGACCTCGGTGACGCCGGCCGGAGCGCCGGGGCCGCGCAACGCGTCGATCACGTTCGCGCGGGCGAGCGGGTCGGCAAGGTTCACGGTGCGGCTGACGATCACGGTCGCCACGATGTTCGCGTGAGCGAGGACGGACTCCGCCGAGCGCGCGTGATCGCGGTCGGCCGCAACTCGGCGTGGATCGTCGGCGAAGACGAAACCGAGCCGCGGCTGGCCTCGCTCCGCAAGGCCGCGCGCTACGAGATGCCGGTCCCCGGCGACCTGGTCGACGCGCGGACGACCGCCGACGAGGACCGCGTCGTCATCGACGGCGTCCACCCGCGCAGCTTCGCGCTGGTGCGGCGGACGGGCGGCGGCCGCGTGAAGACGATGGCGGCGAACGTCGACACGCTGGCGGTCGTCGCTTCGCTGGTCGACCCGCCGCTGCACCACACGATGATCGACCAGCTGGTCGCCTTCGCGGTGCAGCACGAGGTCGATCCGCTGCTGCTGCTCACCAAAGCCGACCTGGCCGGCGAGGAGGCCGCCGAACGGACTGCGGCGATGTACCGCGCCGTCGGCGTCCCGACGCTGATCCTGCAGCCGAAGGCCGGGCGGGGGATCGAGGGGCTGCGCGAGCTGCTGGCGGCGCGGCACGCGCTGCTGGTCGGCAACTCCGGGGTCGGCAAGTCCAGCATCTTCAAGGCGCTCGGCGGGATCGGGGTCGTCGGCGACCTCTCGCGGTTCGGCCGCGGCCGCCAGACGACGACCTCGGCGCGCTTGGTGCGGCTCGGCGACGGCTTCCTGATCGACAGCCCGGGGATCGGCGAGTTCGCGCTCGACCCGATGCCGGCGACCGAGCTGGCCTACCTCTTCCCGGAGATGCGCGAGCCGGCGACCCGCTGCCGCTTCGCGAACTGCCGGCACCTGACCGAGCCCGACTGCGCCGTCCGCCAAGCGGTCGACGAGGGCCGGATCGCGCGCAGCCGCTACGGCTCGTACGTGGAGATCGTCGGCGCGGCGCCGCCGTAGGCGCTCTCACCCAACTCCTAAGGCCGCGACGGCGATGCGCCGACGGCGACGGTGTCATACTTGTGTCGTGGGAAGTATCGCACGGCGCGCTTCATGCTTTCTTTAAAGCGAGAACGCTACGATCGCCTTGCGTCGATTCCGCTTCCCGCTTCTTTTTGAAGGCGAGGTTCATTCGTGAGCACTTGCGCCCGTGCGCGTTGGTCCGCACCGTGACGGCGACCGCGATCCCGCCCCTCCGCGACGGCGCGCAAGAGCTCCGCGCGAGCAACTACACGATCTACGTCGACTTGCTCGACACGAGCGATCGCGTTCTGCTCGTCCATGGCTACAGCGGCGCGTACGACGTGGTCGCGCAGCCTGTCGCGGACTACGTGCGCCGGTTGGATACGAAACCGCCCAAACCGCTGCACGGAACGTGGCAGGACGTCGGCAGTTCATCCGCTCCCGCCGCGCCGCCGTCCGACGAGACGATCGAGCTCTTGAAGCGGCGCGGCTACCTCACGTACCTGACGCGCGGCGAGGAGCGGCAGCGCTTCGACCGCTTCACGACGGCGCTGCACGAGCGCGCGTCGGCGGCGATGCCGACCTACATCTTCATGCCGACGTACGACTGCAATCTGCGCTGCGGCTACTGCTTCCAGGATCACATGCGCACCGATCCGGCGTACCAACATTTGCTCCGCCACATGACGCCGGCGCTCGTCGAGCGGATCTTCGACGCGATGCCGGCGCTCGAGGCGCGTCACGGCGCGCAGCACGGGGACGAGCGGCCGCGCTCGGTGGTTCTCTTCGGGGGCGAGCCGCTGCTGCGCCGCAGCCGGCCGATCATCGAGCGAATCGTTGCGATGGGAAAGCAGCACGGCCCGACGCGGTTCTCGGCAGTCACCAACGGCACCGATTTGGACGCGTACCTCGACCTGCTCGGGCCCGACGGGATCGCCACGCTGCAGATCACGCTGGACGGCCCGCGCTCGGGGCATGACGCGCGCCGGATCTACGCCGACGGATCGGGTTCGTTCGACCGGATCTGCGCCAACCTCGACGCGGCGCTGGAACGCGGCACGAACGTCGACGTTCGTATGAACGTCGACCGCAGCAACATCGCGACGCTCCCCGAGCTCGCGCAGGTGTTCGCGGACCGCAACTGGGCAGGCCGCCCGAACTTCTACGCCTACGTGGCGCCGGTACACGGCACGCGCGGCGACCCGTCCGCGCCCAAGACGTTCAACTCGTTCGAACTGCGAACGGCGTTGCGCGAGCTCTACGAGGCGCACCCGGCGACACGCGCGATCAGCATCGCGGACGACGGGCTGCGCGCGACGATCCAGCGCGTCTTCAAGACCAAGTCCAGCGCGCTGCCGATCATGAAGGCGGCGTACTGCGGCGCGCACACGAACATGTACGTCTTCGACCCGTTCGGCGACGTCTACGCCTGCTGGGAGCGGACCGGCGACAAGAACATCCGGATCGGGTGGCTCGAGAAGGACGGCACGCTCGAGCTCGTCGCCGACCGGCTCGCGGCGTGGCGGAGCCGGAACGTCTCCTCCAACGAGACCTGCGCGCAGTGCCGCTACTCGATGTACTGCGGCGGCGGCTGCGCGGTGATGGCCGAGGACGTGCACGGCACGATGTTCGGCAACTACTGCGACGCGTTCGGCCGCCGCCTGCGCACGACGATCGCCGAAGCGTACCGCAATCATGTGGACCACGTCGAGATCGACGCGGCGGTTCAGGAGCTTCGCGCGCTCTGATCCAAATCGTTCTGCTGCGCTCAGGCGCACGGCGTCCCTCCACCCCTCTCCGATAGAAACGAGGCCCATCTTGCAAGAAACGTCCCTTTGTGAATCGGTCGAGAGCCTGAACGCGCTCGACCTCGACATTGAAGCGCTTGAGCAACGACTCGACATGGTGGTCGCCGCCACGGCCCTGACCTACGTGTGCGTCGCCGATGTTCCCGTCACCACGACCGTCTGCGGCGTCAACTCGGGGCAGTAGCTGCCGACGAAAACCTTAAATTGTTCCGCTCCGCCGCACGCGCACGGCAACTCCTCTCCACCCTCTCCTTAGAACCGAGGCCGATCTTGGAAGAAACATCCCTTTGCGAATCGGTCGAGAGCCTGAACGCGCTCGACCTCGACATCGAAGCGCTCGAACGGCGCCTGGACATGGTGGTCGGTGCCACGGTCCTGAGCTACGTTTGCGGCGCCGACATTCCGATCACGACCACCGTCTGCGGCATCAACGGCGGACAGAGCGCGCCGGCGAAGCCGCATTAGTCTGCGGACTCTCGATCGGAACCGCGCTGCGCGCCCGCTTCGGCCGGCTGCGCAGTGCGGTTCTCGCGATCCTTCCCGCCGCATCGCCAAATCGTTCCGCTACGCCCCACGGCGCACGGCAACGCCTCTCCACCCTCTCTTTTAGAAACGAGGTCGTCCCTTGGAAGAAAGATCCCGTTGTGAATCGGTCGAGAGCCTGAACGCGCTCGACCTCGACATCGAAGCGCTGGAACAACGACTCGACATGGTGGTCGGTGTCACGGCCCTGGGTTATGTGTGCGTCGGCGATGTGACGGTCGTGACCACCGTTTGCAGCCCCAACGGTGGACAGCCGCCGACGAAGCCGCATTAGTCTCAGGACCTTCGACAAGACCCGCGCTGCGCGACCCCTTCCGCCGGCTCCGCGCCACGGCGACGTCTCTCCACCCCGCCTTAGAAACGAGGTCGCCCCTTGGAAGAAAGATCCCTTTGCGATTCGGTCGAGAGCCTGAACGCGCTCGACCTTGACATCGAAGCGCTCGAACAGCGCCTGGACATGGTGGTCATTGCCACGGCACTGACCTACGTGTGCAAAGTCGACATCCCGGTCACCACCACTGTCTGCGGCGTCAACGGCGGACAGACGCCGAAGCCGCATTAGTCGCCCCCTATCTCAAGAACGAGGTCGATCTTGCAGGAAGCGTCTCATTATGAATCGGTCGAGAGCCTGAACGCGCTCGACCTCGACATCGAAGCGCTCGAACACCGCCTGGACATGGTGGTCGGTGCGACGGCCCTGAGCTACGTGTGCCTCGGCGACGCGACGTCCACCACGACCGTCTGCGGTTCCAACGGTGGCGTGCCGCCGCCGCCGAAACCGCATTAGTCTCGAGACGCTCGCCCAGAACCGCGCTGCGCGCCGCTTCGGCCGGCTCCGCAGCGCGGTTCTCGCGATCCTTCCCGCCGCGGAGCACAGGATGGAACCATGAAGATTCTATTTGCCGGTCTCGCGAGCCCGGGCTTCATCGCGCCCCTCATCGGCGCGGCGCGTGCGCTGCGCGCACACGGTCACGAAATCGCCTGCGCGACGGATCGCTCCCTGGAACGGCTCCTGCACTATGCCGGCGTCCGCCGAATCCCGCGCGGGAGCGCCGATGGCGCGAGCTTCACCGTACCAAACTGGTTCGACGTCGACGCCGCGTCGATGCAGGTGCTGCATCTCGAGTATGCGCTCCGCATCTTTCGGCCCGATGCGCTCGTCACGTCCCAGAACTGCCTGGGGGCGGCGGTGATCGCCGCGAAGCATAGCTTGCCGCTGATCGTGATCGGTTCCGTCGTGCTACTCTTTCCGACGGTGACTGAGTTGCGCGCAAGCGTCCGGACGGCGCACGACGAGCGCCGGCGCGACCGGCTCGAGTCGATGATCCGTTACCTCAACCCGGTGCGCGCGCGCTTCGGGCTCCCGCCGGTCGCGCCCGACGATGCCGGCGCGCTCCTGGGCGACCGTTACCTCGTGCAGGGGATCCCCGAGCTGCAACGGGAGCGCGATTTCGCGGCGACATGCGGCTTCGCAGGCGGCGATTTGCTTCGCGACGTTCCGCGTCCGCTCGCCGAGGATGATGCCGAATGGATCGATCGGCAGCGCGCACGCCGCCGGTGCATCCTGTACGTCTCGGTCGGACGGGTCTTCCACCACGTCTCGTACGCGTCGATCCTCCTCGAATGGGCGCGTGCGCGCGACGTCGCCGTGATTCTCGACGCCGCGCGCTGCGAAGCTCCGCCGGACGAGCGCTCCGAGATCGTGCGGCGGTGCGATGGCCTGAATCACAACGACCTGCTGCCCCACGTCGACGGCGTCGTGTGCGGTGGTCATCCGACCGCGGTAATCGGCGCGATCAACTACCGCCGGCCGCTTGCGATTTGCCACACCGGAAGCGGAACCGACGACATCGGCGAAGCGTGCGGGGCATTCGGTCTCGCCGCGTCGGTCGCCGCCGACAGCGCGCCGCGCGAAGCGTTCTTCGCCGCGTTCGACCGCGTGCTGGACGACCCGATGCTGCGCGCGCGGTCCGTTGCCGCCGCCGATGCGTTCGCGCGTATCGACTCGGCGGCCCGCGTGGTGGACGCGGTCGGTGCGCTTAGCATGCGGCAGGCGCGTTCGGCATGAGCGCCGGCGAGCGCGAAACGATCGCGGTCAACTCCGAGCTGTACGTGCAGGCTTCGCCCGAAGCGCGATATCTATACGACGCGCACGCGCAGGGCCTGCCGATGACGACTGTCGTCGAGGAGATGTCGGCGCTCAAGGGGCGCCGGATCTCGCCGGCGGTCGCGGAAGAGGCGATGCAGCGCGTCGTCGGCCGGATCGCCGCGCTCGCCGCGCGCGGTCCCAAACGCTCGCGGTTCCAACTGTTCATGCTTCCCGTCGTGCCGCCGCGCGCGGTGAACGCGGTCGCGACGGTTCTGTGCGCGGCGTACGCGCCGCTGCCTGCGCTGCTGCTGCTCGCGGCCTCGGTGTCCGCTGTTGCGCTCTCGTTCGGTCTCGCGCACGGCGCGGGCCGGTTCGGCGCCGGCGACTGGATCGCGATCTTCGCGCTGTTCTTAGCGACCGCCGTCGCGCACGAGTTCGGCCACGCCTCCGCGTGCCGCCGGTTCGGGCTCGAGCCGCGCTCGATCGGGATCACCGCGTACCTCTTCATGCCGGCGTTCTACAGTGACGTCACAGCGACGTGGCTGCTGCGGCCCGCACAGCGGCTCATCGTCGACCTGGGCGGCGTCTTCTTCCAGCTCATCGCGATCGGCGTGATCGCCTGCGTCGCGATCGCGAGCGACTCGGCGCTGCTCCGGCGTGCCGAGCTGCTCTCGCTCGTCTCGATCGCGGTCAACGTCGTCCCGGTCTTCCGCTTCGACGGATACTGGGCGCTCGCGGACGCACTCGCCGTCCCGGACCTAGACAGGGAGTCGTTCCGCACGCTGTGTGCCCTTCTCACTCGGCGCCCGACGCCGTACGCGTGGCCCAAGCGCGCAGCGCTCGTAGCATTCGCGCTCTTCAACGGCGCGGTCTGGTGCTACGTAGCGGCATTCTCGGTGATGACCGTCGCATTCGTTCCCGGCCGGGTCTTCCCGCTGCTCGCACAACTCGCGAGCGGGCACGTTACGCCGGACCGGCTGTGGTCGGCGATCGTGGCCGTGACCTTCTTCGCGTTCACAGCACTCGGCCTCGTCCGCATCACGCGGGTCGTGGCCGCGGCGCTTTCGGCGGCTCTCGCCACATGGAGGACGACACGTGCTTCGACTCGCGGATGAGGACGCCGCGCTGCCGCTCGAATCGATCGTGGAGGCGTGGGACGGCGGGCTGCGCATCTATCCGAATGCCGCGTTCTCCGCGCGTAGCGACGTGTGGGCGCTGATCGACGCCGCGGCGGACGGCTTCGAGTCGCTCGGCACGCTCGATCTCGAGCAGTTCAAGCTCGGCGCGTGTTTCTTCAGCGACGCGGTGGTCGGCACCGACGACGTGCTCGACTACACCGAGGAGAAGCCCTCGCAAGTGCGCGAGCTGATCAACGTCATCCCACTGCAGTTCGAAGCCTACCGCATCTTCGCGGAGCAGCTCGGCGACCAGCCCGCGTTCTGGAGCGACCTGCGGCGGTACTTCGTCGCGTACGTGGAGGCGATGCGGGACGAGATACGGATCAAGACCGACGACGCGAGCTGGACGGCGTACGACGAAGCCGACTGCCTGCGCATCGCCGCCGACAAGAACGGGCTCGTGCGGACGATCGCCGCGGCGCTGTGCGCCGCGAGCGGCGCGCGCGACAAGCTCGCCGCGCTCGAGCGGCTGCTGGTCGATCTGTTCGTCGCCTACCAGATGTTCGACGACCTGCGTGACTGGCGCGAGGACTTGCGCACGGGGAACATCTCGACGGTGTTGCGGCTCGCCTGTCCGACGCGGCCGGCGCCGGCCGATGCGAACGCTGTCGGCCGGGTGATCTTCGCGGGGGGCCACGCGCAGCGCGTCCTCGCGTACGGCGTCGCGCTGCTGGACGGCGCCGTCGAGCGCGCCGCGGCGGCGGGCGCGCACGCGCTACAGCCCATGATCGCCGCCCGCCGCCGCCAGCTCGTGGCCGCACTCGACGGGATCGGCGAAGAGCTGCGGCGCAAACCCGTTCCGCAAGCCGTTACCGCGGTGCCCGTGGTAGACGATCTTCCGCGCGCGCTTCACGATCCGCTGCGCGCAGGGCTCGGCTTTCTCGCGCATCACGCCGCGCGCAGCTTCTGGGAGACGCGCCACTGGCATAAGCTAGGCGATGCATGGGGAACCGATCAGACGCCGGTGGTGTATGGTGACGTCTTCGGCCGTGCGATGATCTGCGACGCGCTGTGTGACCTGCGCGATCGCGGCGTGCGCGGCCTGGAGCCGTTCATCGAGCATGAAACGTCCTATCTCTTCGGCGCGCGGCGCACCGACGGGCTCGGCGGCTGGAGCTATCTGCGTGGCCTCGACCTGCTGCCGCCCGACGCCGACACGACGGCACAGGTCGTACAAGCGCTGGCGCGCGGCGCACGAGCCGCCGAAGCAATGCGGCAGGCCAAGCCCGCACTTGAACTGATTTTCGCACGTTCGCGAGCCGACGGCGGGTACCCGACGTGGGCGCTGCGACCGCCCGAGAGCTCCGCGCTTGACCGGCGCCGCCACGAGATCATCGCCGAGGCCTTGGGACTCGAGCCGGAGGCCGATGTCGTCGCGAACCTCAGCTACGCGCTTTACGTCTTCTCGTGCCCGGCCTACGCGGATCGCGTCGCCGCTTCGGCGGCGTTCGTCGAAGCCGCGCAAAGCGCGTCCGGCATGTGGGAAGGCACGTGGTACGAAGGCGTGTTCTACCCGACATTTGCGGCGCTGCGCTTCCTGGTCGCGCTCCGCGGAATCGCGGCGCCCGCGATCGTCAGCGCGCGGCTCGGACTACTCGCCGCTCAGCGCTCGGACGGCGCGTGGGGTGAAGGCGGAGGCGACAGCTTGAGCACGTCGCTCGCGATGTGCGCGCTCGCAATCGCGGCGGACGGCGCGAAGCCGGACGCCGATGCGGATGCGGCGCTGCGCCGCGGCGCACGCGCACTGCTCGAGCGGTGCGCGGCCGACGGCGGGTGGGAAGCCGTTCCTTTCGTGCGGCAGTTCCAGCGGCAGGCCAATCAAGCGCTGGCGAGTCGCTGCATCACCACCGCGTTCGCGCTGCGCGCGCTCACGTTGCCGGCGTGCCTGCGCGCGGCAGCGCAAGGAAACGACACCGCGAGGACGCGACGTTCGCTCGCCGGCGAACGCTGCTAGCGACAGACCGCTTCGGTGCGCGGGTGCGAGACCGCGCACGGGGCGAGCGCTTCATGCGCGAGCGCCTCGCGAATCGTCCAGAGCGCGTTCACCGTGCAGAGGACGCGAAAGCGCAACTGGATCTCCTCGGACACCGCGGCGAGCGGGCTGACGTAACCGAACGCGCCGTCACGCCGCTGCTGGCTGGTCAGGTACAGTAGCGCTTCCCGAACCGTCGCCGGATCGAGCCCGGCTCGGATGAGCGTGCGCACGATTCGGCCGCCGAGCCCAACGCGGTTATCGCGCAACGCGACGAACGCGCGAGCCGAGAGCTGCGCCGCACAGAGTTCCGGCGCCGTACCGGGAGCGATCCCCGCCGCGTCGATGCGGTCGCACACTGCGACGATCCCGGCGTCATCGTCCCACAGCACACGGCCGGGCGACGGCTCGTCGCCAAGCGCCGCGTCCGCCGGTCGCCCGTCGGCGGGTCCGATCTGCACGGCGGTTTCGACGTGGTGCTCACGGAGCCACGACTCGCCGCGCTGAGCCGCGGCGCGCAAGCGACTGCGTTCGGCGGCACTCAGCACGCCGGGCCCATTCGTTCGCGCTCCGCGGCTCGGAACGCACGCACGACCTCCGCAGCTGCGCTCGTGGCTTCGCCGCACATCGCGAGCGCGGTGTCGACGAAAGGGATGCTGGTCTGGGATTCCGGCAATGCGATGAGGAGCAGCGCCAGCGCCGCAGCGAGGCGCGCGATGCGGGCGCGAGCCATCTCGTAGCAGAGCAGACGTGCCGCTCGTGCGATCTGCGCGCAGCGCGCCTGATCGCCGTTGTGTGTCGTGCAATAAGCAAGCGTCGCGCATAGCGCCGGCACTGCTATCTCCAACGTCTCTCGATCGGTGAAGCGGCCCCAGAGCCAGCGCGGATTCGCAAGCGGCGACGTCGCGAGGGCCTTGCGAAGCAGAGCTGCGTTCTGCGAACCGGCGTCGCTCGCGATCTGCAATGCGAGGACTGCGTCCTCGAACTCCGGGCGCTCGGACGCGCGCGCGGCACGGACCACGTCCCGCCGGAGCGGAGTCGCAGCGTCACGTGCGGCCGCCAGCCCGCGCACGCGCGCATACCGGCGCACGACGAGCGCGAGCGAGAGCGCACTGCGATCGCGGACCGCGATCGCCATCGCCGCCTCAGGCGTCGCCAAACCACGCAAGTACGTGTCGACGATGGTGCGCACACCCTCGAGGGCGGGCGCCGACCGTAAGTGTGGTGAGCACAGCGCGCCGACGACGGCCGTCGACTCGAGCGTGAGCGCCATCGAACCGCGATGCGCTTCGGCCAGCAGGGTAGTCAGCACGGGCACGTCACGCTGCCGACCGCGCCTGCGCGAGCGTGGCCGCGGCGTAGCCCCATACGAGCGTAGAGTGGTAGCGCGCGTAAAAGCCGTCGGCGGTGATATCCGCAAAGACGGGAATTGATCCGTCATCGGCTTGGTTTGACGCAGCGAGTGCGAGCGAACGGTCAACGAGGACGGGATCGGCGCAGCCGAGGAAAACAGCGGTCACGAGCAATTCGGCGAGCGCGTCGACGCTGCCGCGCGCGAGCGCGTGCGATGCCAAGGCCGGCGTCAGCCTACGCAGATGCGCCAGATCGTGCTCGTCGAAGACCTCGTGCGCGGGGCGCTCGCCGTGGGCGGTGACGTACCAGACAGTGTGCGTAAGGGCGTACACGTCTTGCTCGCGAAACGCCTCCGCCGGGAGCCGGCGGCGCACGGTGCATCGCGCGTACGCACGGCGGACCGCCGCGGCGCGGTAGCCGAAGCCGGCGCGCTGCAGGAAGTAGTACAGCTCCAGCTGCCGGTACGGCCGGCACTGAAGCCCTTCAAGCGCTCCCAAGCGCAGCCGGTGCGCTATCGCTTCGCGCACCGCGGCGCAATCGCGGCCCTCGTGCTCCAGGATCAATGCGGCGCAGACGAGCGCGATGAACGTCCGCGCGTCGCACGCCGCCAGCGACTCCCAATCGAAGCGCTCGGCCCGCTCGACGATCGCCGCACGCAGTGCCGCCGTCCCCGCGCAGTGCGGGAGGTGCGCGAGGACATACGCGATCTCACCGAATGGCTTCAGCCACGCGAAAGCCGACGTCGCGCCGGCGGCGTCGCTCGCGAGGTGGTCGGACCGCGCCGCGAGCCACGACCAGCAGCGATCGCGCAGCGACGCCGCAATCTCCCTGCCGACGCGCATCATGAAGCCACCATAGCGCAGGTCGTTTAAGGAAAGCCTGAAACGCGCCGTCTCATGCGCCCCTAAACTCCGTGCCGCGACGTCAGGGCTGCTCGGCCAGCTTGAACCCGACACCGCGCACCGTCACGATTGGGATCGTCGCGCCGGCCGATAACAGCTTGCGCCGCAGCGAGCCGATGCAGACGTCGACGGTGTTCGTCGCCACGGCCAAGTCGCGCGTCCAGGCGCGTTTGAGCAGGTAGGTGCGGGTCAGGACATGACCCGCCTCGGCCGCAAGGCACACCAGGACGCGGAACTCCGTGATACTCAGCGACAGCGAGCGCCCGCGGTAGCTGGCGTGATAACCGCTCACGTCGATGCGCAGCGCGCCGACGGCGATCGAGCGCACCTCAACCCGCGGTAACACGCGGCGCGCAAGCGCGTTCATTCGCGCGATCAGCTCGGCGGCGGCGACCGGTTTGACGAGATAGTCGTCCGCGCCGCCCTTCAGCCCCGCCACGCGGCGGAGCGCGCTTCCGTCCGCATCGAGCATGACGATGAACGTGGTCACACCCGCGCCGCGCGCGCCTTGCACGACCGCGAGCCCGACGCAGCCGGGCGCGTTCGCGTCGACGATCGCGATGTCGTACCCGCCGTGGATCAGCCGCACGAGCCCGATCTCGCCGTCTCGCGCGATCGTCACGCCGAAACGCCGCTGCTCGAGCACCGCGCGAAGTCTATAGCCCGATACGGCGGTGTCGGGAACGACCAAGACGCGCATCCAGTTCTCCGGGAACGCTACGATGCGGAAACCGTCGCAGCTACCCCGTTTCCGTCAACGATCATCGTCGGAGCGAGCAAGTGCGTGCGAGTTCCTCGTGCAAATGAACGATGACATGATAGCATGCGAAGGCCGAAGAACGGCGCCGTCTAGGCGACAATACCTATATGAGAGCTGACAATATCGCGCCAACGCACTATTATTGTAGCAAGCTTCGGATATGCTCGCGTCCAACCGGAACGAAGAAGTTGGCGATATGCGCTGAGCCCGGCGTAGTGCGATCGGTCATCGCGGCGCCGTCGGCGAACTGTAGGCCGTCACCGCGCGCGGCGGGCCTTTCGCGCGCTTCGCCCGACCGCCCGGCGGTTAGCGAGATGTGCGCACCTCGAGATCGGGTCAACACGCCGAGCCTGCGCCCGAAGGCGTTCTGGCGCCGCGTACCGGTCGCATTCAAGCCGGCTCAAGAGCATGAGAGCCTGATCAGGCGGGCCTCAGCAAGCAACCGGACATCTCTACTTGGGGCCGATAGAGGCGCCACAGGCGCTTGTCCCGGAGGCTCCGGCTGTGGTAGTCTACTCTTCGTGCCCAACATCAAAGCCGCCGTCAAGTGGGTGCGCCAGAGCGAAAAGCGCACGCAGCGGAATCTCGACACCAAGACCCGCCTGAAGACCCTGTTCAAGAAGGCGAAGTCGGCGAACGACCCGGCGGTCGCTTCGAGCGTCGAAGCGCAGTACGACAAGGCGGCGGGCAAGGGGATCATCCACCCCAACAAAGCTGCTCGGAAGAAGTCGCGCCTGATGCGCGCCGTCGCGAAGCAGGCCAAAGCCTAGCTCTCGCGCTCGCAAGGACCGACGAAGAGGCCGCCCCTGGCTGGGCGGCCTCTTCGTTTTCCCCGGGGGACGGGGAAGCTTCAGCAGCCGCCGATCACGCCCGAATGGGTGGAGCGCTTGCTGCTCGACGTGCTGGTGCCGGGGGCCGGCGTCGGGGTCGGCGTCGCGCACGGGTTTAGCGTAGGCGTCGCGGTCGGCGCGGGGGTCGGGGTCGGCGTTGCCGTCGGAGCCGGGGTGGGCGTCGGCGTCGGCGTCGCCGTCGGCGCCGGAGTCGGCGTGGGCGTAGCCGTCGGCGCCGGGGTCGGCGTCGGCGTTGCGGTCGGGGCCGGCGTGGGGGTCGGAGTAGCGGTCGGCGCCGTGGTGGGTGTCGGGCTCGGCGTCGGCTTCGGCGTCGCGGTCGGCGCGGGGCTCGGCGACGGGGTGGCCGTCGGAGCCGCGGTCGGCGTCGGCGTAGGAACCGGGCCGCAGTCGACGACCTTCACCGTGACGGTACCGGTGTGGCCTTGCGCGTCTTTCAGCGTGACCGTCGTCGTGCCGAGCGCGAGGGCGCTGACGTCGAACCACGAGGCCGGATGGCCGTTCGCGGTGGGCTGGCTCCGATCGCGGGCGAGGTCTGGGATGACCGTGACGATCTTGGGGTTCGCCGAAACGGCCGACACGATCACGTCGCCGTCGTCGACGCCGTTGATCACGCCCGTGTAGCCGCGGCACAACTCGAACGTCTGCGACGAACCGCCGCCGCCGTTACCTCCGCCGCCACCGCCGGAAGGTGGTCCGACGTGGCATTCGATCATGCGGACCGAGCTCTGGGCTCCCGCACCGTTGCCGTTCAGACCCGCTGCTTGAGGAGGGACGGCGCCGCCCGCGCCGCGACCTCCCGAACAGGCGGAGAGTGCAGCCGCCAACGCGACTGCCAGCCATCCATAGCTACGCACCGATATGAGTCCTCGTGACCGTGGTGTCCGCCCGCTTTAGGACTACCCCAGAGGTCCTAGGACTATGCGTAAGATCACAGTAAAGTTTCCGTGTATTCGGCCGGTCCTGGGGCCGCCTCAGGCGTCGATCGCGATCGCGATCCGCACGCCGTCGGCCGCGGCGGCGAGCGGGAGGACCGCGGCGCGGATCGCAGCCCGCAGCGCGTCCATCTCCTTCGTCCGAACCGCGATCCGGTAGCGCCATTCCTCGTTGACGCGGGCGACCGGATACGTCGCGGGGCCGAGGACGTCGAAGCGCGCGTCTTCGCGCAGCGCGGCCGCCCACGACTCGATCGCCGCATCGACGGCGCGCCGCGAGCGGCCAATCGCGCCGATCAGGGCGAGCCGGTTGTACGGCGGCCAGCGCAGCGCGCGGCGGTCGCGCAGCTCCTCGCGGGCGAAGCCGTCGTAGTCGTGGCGCGCGGCGAAGCCGATCGCGAAGTGCTCGGGCGAGTACGTCTGCACGATCGCCTCGCCGGCGCGCGCGCGGCCGCTGCGCCCGCAGACTTGCGTCAGCAGCGCGAAGGTCCGCTCCGAAGCGCGGTAGTCGGCAACGTGCAGGTCGAGGTCGGCGGCGACCGCGCCGACCAGCGTGACGGTCGGGAAGTCGAGCCCTTTCGCGACCATCTGCGTCCCGACCAGGATGTCGCCGTCATCGCCGAAGCGCTCCAAGAGCCGCGCGTGGTCTCCGACGCGCGTCGTCGTGTCGGAGTCCATTCGCACGACGACCGCTTCCGGGAAAAGCCGCTGCGCCTCGTCGGCGACGCGCTGCGTTCCGGCGCCGAACTCGCGCACGGGACCGGCGCCGCACGCCGTGCAGACCTCCGGCAGCGCCGTCTGATAGTCGCACCAATGACAGCGCAGCAGCGCTTCGCTGCGATGCACGGTGAGCGAGGTCGAGCAGCGCGGGCATTCCGGGACGTGGCCGCACGCGCGGCACAGCACGAACCGCGCGCTGCCGCGGCGGTTGATGAACAGCACCGTCTTCTCGCCGCGCGCGATGCGGTCGGCGATCGCTTCGGTCAGCGCGGTCGAGAAGACGCGCTTGTTTCCCGACGCGAACTCCGCGCCCATGTCGACGATTCGCAC
>DASZGA010000073.1:0-2858 GCA_035939295.1 Candidatus Elarobacter sp.
CGAGGGCGTCGACGCGGTGCAGCGCACCAGCGACGCCGTCCGCATCTCGACCCACGTTCCGAACGCCGTGGTGCGCGGGCTCTACGTCGCCGACCCGACCTTCACGCTGCTCGACGTCGCCGAGACGCCGCTCGAAGAAGCCTTCCTCGCTCTGACGCGGACCACGGTGTCCGAGGAGGTTCCGACATGATCGCCCGCATCACGATGGCCGAGACGCGCGCCGAGCTGACGAAGTTCGCGCGGCTCCCCGCGTACGTCATCCCGACGATCGCGTTTCCGCTCGGATTCTACGCCTTCTTCGGCCTGGTGATGAACGGTCATCAGTCGATCGGCGCGACGTCGGTCGCCGGATATATGCTGGCGACGTTCGGCGCCTTCGGCGTGGTCGGCTGCGCGCTGTTC
Organism: Candidatus Elarobacter sp.; assembly: GCA_035939295.1. Lineage (GTDB taxonomy): Bacteria > Vulcanimicrobiota > Vulcanimicrobiia > Vulcanimicrobiales > Vulcanimicrobiaceae > Vulcanimicrobium. The sequence goes on from DASZGA010000073.1 coordinate 403, forward strand.
GGTTTTGCCGTCAGCGTCGCGGTCGAGCGCGGACAAGGCTGGCTGCTGGTGAAACGCGCGAGCCCGATGCCGATGGCGGCGTACTTCGTCTCGAAGCTGCTCACGACGATGCTCTTCGCGCTGATCGTCGTGCTGCTGATGAGCGCGCTCGCATCGGAGTTCGGCGGCGTCCGTCTCGCGCCGGCGCAGTGGCTCGCGCTCGTCGCGGCGCTCGTCGTCGGCTCGATCCCGTTCGCCGCGCTCGGCCTCGCGATGGGGTTCATCGCGGGCCCGAACTCGGCGCCGGCGATCGTGAACGTGATCTACCTGCCGCTCTCGTTTCTGTCAGGGCTGTGGATCCCGGTCGAGGCGCTGCCGCCGGTGATCGCGCATATCGCGCCGTTTCTGCCGACGTACCACCTCGGTCAGCTCGCGCTCGGAACGATCGGTTCCGGCCACGGCTCGGCGCTGACCCACATCGCGATCCTCGTGCTGTGGACGATCGCGGGCGTCGCGGCGGCAGCATACGGAATGAAGCGCGACGAAGGGCGGACGTATGGCTGAGCTGCGGCGGCTGCCGATCATGCAGGACGGTTTTCTCCCGTTCCTGTGGCTGATCTACGCCGGGGCGGTCCCGCTCTCGCTCCTCGGGCAAGACGTGCCGCCCTGGTTTATCGGCTTTCAGCTCGGCGCGCTGCTTGTCATGCTGATCGGATACTTCGCCGGTTACGGGACGCGCGGGTGGCGCATGGTGCCGTTCGCGCTGCTGTTCGTCGTGCTCGGCGTGATCACGTCGCCGAGCGATCCGGTCACGACGACCTACTTCATCTACGCCGCCTCGTTCATCGCCTGGGGGCTTTCGGCGCGCAACGCGTACCGCGCGCTCGCCGTCTACGTGCCCTTCGTCGCGCTGGTGACGTGGCTGCTTCACGTCAACCCTTACGGCGCGGTTCCGGCGGTCATATTCTCGGCCGTCGTCGGTCTTGCGTGCATCGCCGCCGCCGATCAAAAGCGCTCGCACGCGCGGCTGCGCCAAGCGAACGAAGAGATCGAGCGCCTTGCGCAGATCGCCGAGCGCGAGCGGATCGCGCGCGACCTGCACGACGTCCTCGGCCACACGCTCTCGCTGATCGCGCTGAAGTCACAGCTCGCCTCGAAGCTTGCCGAGCGCGACCCCGCGCGCGCTCTGACCGAGATCCGCGAGGTCGAGCAGATCGCGCGCACCTCGCTCGACGAGCTGCGCGAAGCGGTCGCCGGCTATCGCGGCGCGGGGATCGGCGAAGAGCTCGCCCACGCGCGCGACGTGTTGTCTTCGGCAGGCTTGCGGTTCGAATGTGAAGCCGACGACGTTCGGCTCGCGCCCGCCGACGAGAGCGTCCTCGCGCTCGCGATCCGCGAAGCGGTGACGAACGTCGTGCGGCACGCGCGCGCGACCGCGGTTCGCGTGCGGCTCGCGGTCGCGGGCGACGCCTGCCGGTTCGAGATCCACGACGACGGCGTCGGCGGTTCGGTGAACGAAGGGATGGGTCTGAGCGGGATGCGCGAGCGCGTCGAGTCGCACGGCGGTTCGCTCGAGCGCACGACGGATCGCGGAACGCATCTGGTCGTGACGCTCCCGCTCGCGCCCGGAGCCGCGCGCTGATCCGCGTCGTCATCGCCGAAGACCAGCAGCTGGTCGCCGGCGCGCTCGCCGCGCTGCTCGGCCTCGAGCCCGACATCGACGTCGTCGGCCACGCGCACGACGGCCCGACCGCATTGCGTCGCGTCGAAGAGTTCGCACCCGACGTCTTGCTCGCCGACATCGAGATGCCGCTGCTGACCGGCCTCGAAGTCGCGGCGGAGCTGCGCCGCCGCGCGAGCGCGACCCGGGTCGTCATCGTGACGACGTTCGCCCGTCCCGGTTATCTGCGGCGCGCGATGGACGCCGGCGTCGCCGGCTATCTTCTGAAAGATCGCCCCGTCGAAGACCTTGTCGCCGCCGTGCGCACCGTGCACGCCGGCGGCCGCGCGATCGATCCGACGCTCGCCGTCCACGCCTGGACCGAGCCCGACCCGCTCACCGACCGCGAGCGCGCCGTTCTCCGCCTCGCCGGCGACGGCCAATCATCCGCCGCAATCGGCGCCGTGCTCGGCCTCTCCGAAGGAACCGTCCGCAACTACCTCAGCGAAGCGATCGGCAAAGTAGGCGCCGAAAACCGAACCGAAGCCGCAAGGATCGCCCGCGACCGCGGCTGGCTCTGATGCCCGTGCGTTAGTCTTCCTTTCCGGCTTCGTCTTTCGCGCGCTGCTGCAGCTCCGCGACGACTGAGGAGTCGGCGAGGGTTGTGGTGTCGCCCAGCATGCGGCCTTCGGCGATGTCGCGCAGGAGGCGGCGCATGATCTTGCCCGAGCGCGTCTTCGGCAGCTCTTGCGTGAACGTCAGGTACTTCGGGCGGGTGAACTTGCCGAGCTTCTCGGCGACGTGATCGCGCAGCTCG
>DASZGA010000074.1:0-4757 GCA_035939295.1 Candidatus Elarobacter sp.
AGGAGCTCTTGTCCGGTTTGGTCGCCTTCGAGGACGACGATCGTGGGCTTGGGCACGGCTTGCGGGGGTTCGCGCACAGGTGAGCAGCCCCTCGTAACGGGAAGTCTCCGTGCAATGGCTCGCGTCCGACGGAAGACGAGCACGAAGACCCGCTGGAACCTCGAGATCGCCGGCATCGTCGCACTCGGCTTTGCGCTGCTCCTCGGCGTCACGCTGGTCGCGCCCGCGGCGCGCACCGGCGTCGCCGGCGGCGCGACCGCGTTCGCGCTGCACGCGCTGTTCGGTGCCGCGGCGTGGTTCTTCGTGCTCTTGATCGCGCTGGTCGGCGCGATCGTGTTTCTCGAGATCAACGTCCCGAAGATGATCGCGACGCTCGGCGGCGCGGCATGCGCGTACTTCGTCGTGCTTGACGTCGGGCTGGCCGCCTCGGGGCGTCCGGGCGGGTTCCTCGGCGGCGGCCTCGAGCGCGCGCTGCACGCGCTCCTCGGCGACGCCGGCGTGTGGATCGTGCTCGTCGTCGCGGCGCTCGCCGTCACCGTCGCGATCACCGGGGTGAGCGTGAAGAAAGTGATCGGCTGGTGCGTGACGCGGCTCGCCGCACTGCGCCCGCCGCCGCGCGCGGCGTCCGGCGCGAACGCGGCGCTGCCGTCGCGTCCCGCCTCGCTGCGCGAAGCGTTCCATCTCCCCGCGCTCCTCCCGCGCGCAGCGCCTGTGACCGCCGCCGCGAGCCCGAGCGCCGTCGCCGCGCCGGAGATCCCCGCGCCGACGCACACCGTCGTCGAGCGCGAGCCGGTTCGCTTCTACGACGAAGAGCTCGCCGACGGCGACGAGCTCGAAGACGAAGACGACTACGACGACGAGCTCGACGAAGACGAAGACGGCGAGTACGAAGACGAAGACGACGACGCCGAAGGCGAAGAAGACGACGACGTCGCCGACGAGCCCGACGACGAAGCGCCGGGCGACGTCGAGTCGGGCGTGCAAGACCGCGCGCCGCACGCCGCGCTCGCCGCGGTAAGCGGCGACTACGAGCCGGCGCGGCCGCTTCCGGCCTACACGCTTCCCGTCGTCGCCGACATCTTCGACGCGCCGCAAGCGCAGAAGACCGACGACGCGAGCCGCGCGCACGTTCTCGAAGACACGCTCGCGTCGTTCGGCGTCGGTGCGAAGGTGACGCACATCGAGCGCGGCCCCTCGATCACGCGCTACGAGCTGCGGCCGGAGCGCGGCGTGAAGATCTCGCGGATCTCCTCGCTCGCCGACGACATCGCGCTCGCGCTCGCCGCCACCTCGGTCCGAATCGAAGCGCCGATCCCCGGCAAGTCGGCGGTCGGGATCGAGGTGCCGAACACGACCGTCTCGATCGTCGCGATCCGCGAGATCCTCGACCGCATCCCGCGCGGCGGCTCGCCGCTGCAGATGGCGCTCGGCAAGGACATCACCGGCCAGCCGGTCTTCGGCGATCTCGGCAAGATGCCGCATCTGCTGGTCGCCGGCGCGACCGGCGCCGGCAAGTCGGTCTGCCTGAACTGCATCATCGCATCGCTGTTGTGCACCGCGACGCCGGACGAGCTCGAATTGCTGATGATCGACCCGAAGCGCGTCGAGCTGACGGTGTACAACGGGATCCCGCACCTCAAGAACGAGGTGATCACCGACCCCAGCATGGCGGCCGGCGCGCTGGCGATGATCACCCGCGAGATGGACCAGCGCTACGAGCGGTTCGCGCGGGAAGGCGTGCGCAAGATCGAGGAGTACAACGCGAAGTTCCCCGACGAGAAGCTGCCGTACATCGTCGTGATCATCGACGAGCTCGCCGACCTGATGCTCGTCGCGCCGGCGAAGGTCGAGATGCTGGTCATGCGGCTGGCGCAGCTCGCGCGCGCCACCGGGATCCACCTCATCGTCGCGACGCAGCGCCCGTCGGTCGACGTGATCACCGGCCTCATCAAGGCGAACATCCCCTCGCGCATCGCGTTCGCGGTGTCGGCGCAAGTGGACTCGCGCGTGATCCTGGACATGGGCGGCGCGGAACGGCTGCTCGGCCGCGGCGACATGCTGTACTTGCCGATCGACGCGCCGAAGCCGATCCGCGCGCAAGGCGCGCTGGTCACCAACAAGGAGATCGACAAGCTGGTCGCGTTCTGGAAGCGGCAGCCGAAGCCGTCGGGCGCGAAGGCGATGGAGATCACGCCGCTGCGCGACGACGACGAGCGCAGCGGCAACGACCGCAAGATCGACGAGCTGTGGTACGACGCGGCGAAGTTCTTGCTCGACTCGCGCGTCGCGAAAGGCGATCCGGGCGTCGGCTCGACCGCGGCGCTGCAGGCTCGCTTCTCGATCGGCCACCCGCGCGCCGTGCGCGTGATGCGCAACCTCGAAGAGCTCGGGATCGTCGGCCCCAACGAAGGGACGAAGCCCCGCAACGTGATGATCGAATCGCCGGCCGATCTCGACCGCCTCGCGGAACGGCTCGGCCGCCCCGCGGCGCAGACGGATCTGTTCGCCGGTTGAGAGCGTTTCGTTACTTCGCCCTCGCGGTGATCTCCGGGACGCTCTACGCGCTGCTCGGCAACCACGTTTCGCACTTGCCGCCGCACGGGATCGACCTCGCCGGCCGCGCGCTCGCTGGACAAGCGCCGAGGCTCGCGCTGATCTTCACCGCCTCGTGCTGGTGGCCGACGCTGCTGACGTTCGCGATCGTCGCGATCGTCGTCGCGGTCCGCTATCCGGCGTGGCGCGAGCGGGTGATCTTCGCGATCCCGACGACGCTCGTCACGTGGCAAATCAGCGACGCGCTGAAGAACGTCTTCCACCGCCCGCGACCCGGCTACTGGATCCTGATCCACGAGCCGTCGTTCGCGTACTCGAGCGGCCACGCGATGTTCGCGGTGCTCGTCTACTGGCTGTGGGCGTGGTTCATGTGGAACAGCGGCTTGCCGTACCGCGTCCGCATCGTCGTCGCGCCTCTGCTCGCGCTGTGGGGATGCGGTGTGATCTGGTCGCGGCTCGCGCTCGGCGCGCACTACGCCACCGACCTGATCGGCGGCGTGCTGCTCGCGGTCACGGCGCTTTCGCTCGCGTCGGCGATCCGCGAAGCGTTGCGGCTCCGCGTCGCGCCGCGCTGAGAAGAAAAAGCCCGGAACCGAAGTTCCGAGCTTCTTCCTCTCCTGATGCTGTACCGACTACTTCGACGTCGCGGAGTAGACCAGCGATTGGGTGATGTCGGCCTGCCCACCGGCACCGGTGATCGTCGGCGTCTGCGAGCGGTTCCCGGGCGGCCCGGCCTCGAGCGCGGGATAGTCGAATCCGACCGCATAGACGCGGAAGCGGTCGCCGGGATTCGGCGGTGGCGGTACGGCCGGCGGAGGCGGAGGCGGAGGCGTGTTCTGCGCGGAGGTGCAGATGGTCGGCGTCGAGGTTTGGGTGCCGAACGTCGGCCCCATGCGATTCGGCACCGTGATCGTCACCGGCCCCGGCGTATTGACGCGGAAGCCGTAATACGCGGGCGCGCCGTTCGGTCCCGGATAGCATCCGCCGTCGCGATCGAGCAGGATGAACAGTGCCTCAGTTACCCCGGCCGGTACGGTGCCGGTGATCGTGCCGCCGCCGGTGAGGTCCGGGGTGAACACGGGCGTTGCGAACGTCGCCAGCGGGGCGAGCGTCGTCAGCGTCGCCGAGCTGGTGACGTTGCCCGACGTCGCGACGCCTTGGCTGTTGAAGCCGGTCGGAACGTTCAGCGTGAGCGTGTACGTGCCGGCGACCGGCGTGAGGTTGAAGTCGGTGAACCCGAGCGGATAGCCTTGGAACCCGGACGGGAACGTGCCGTCACGAACGTTCTGATAGTTCGGCGGGCCGCCGATGAACGGAACGGCTGTCGGCGCACTCGACCTCCCCGAGGCCGTCGCCAGCGGGTCGTTCGGAATGTTCGTGACGGGCCCGGCCGGCGCGAAGAACGGCAGCGAGTAGCGCGCGAACGAGACGCCGCCCGCGGTCGTCGAGTTGTTCGGTTGGAACCCGTACGCGAACGCGCCACCGGTTGCGCCGAACGTCGACGGCGCCGCCGCCGTGCCGACGATCGGCTGCGGCGAGCCGGAGATCAGGTTCGTGCCGTTGTCGTTGCCCGCGGCCGCGGCGCCTCCGTTGTTGACGAAGCCCGCCGGACCGGCGATCGTCGGCGTGCTCAGCAGCGTTCCGTCGAGCCCGTTCGGCTGACGCCAGGAGACGACCGTGTTGAGTCCCGTGGCGACGCCGGCGATGTTCGCCGTGCCGACCGCGAACTCGAGGCGGTTCGAGTTGATCGGGTCGACGGTGGTCTGTCCCGGCGGCACACCGACTTGGCCGGAGGTGCAGCCGGAGAGCGCCGCCGCCAGCCCGATCGCGAAGACGGTGAAGGTTCGTTTCACTCAGGACTCCTAGAACGTGAGCTGGTAGTAGAGGCGGAAGCGGGTCGGCGCGACGTTCGGCCCGAGCGTGTACGCGCTTTGGCCGAACCGCTCGGGACCGAAGTTGAAGAACCCGAGTTGAGGTCCGAACAGCACCGTGCCGCTCCCTTGACCCGTCTGCGGTCCCGCAACGCCCGTCGCCACCGGCTGCCAACGCGAGTTCAGCGCCGGCTCGGCGTAGATCTGGTTGAACAGGTTGCTGATGTACAACCCGATCGTGTTGTGCGTGCCGGGCTTCGAGAACTCGAAGTCGAGATCGGTGTTCATGCGGGCCCGCGTCAGCACGCCGCCCGCCAGCGCCGTCTCCGGCGT
>DASZGA010000075.1:0-33231 GCA_035939295.1 Candidatus Elarobacter sp.
GGTCTTGACCTATCCGGGTTAACCTATTATTTTGAATAGGTTGGAGGGGCTTGAGGCCTCTCGCCTTGAACCCGTGGAGGTTCCCGACGACCCGGCGAGCCGCCGGGTTTCGTGCGTCCGGAGGTTGGTCCGCTGAAGATCCTCGTCACCGTCAAGCTCGTTCCGGATACGAACGCCGACAAGCGTATCGATCCGGCGACGAAGCGCCTCGTCCGTACCGGCGTCGAAACGGTTCTCAACCCGTTCGACGAGTACGCGATCGAAGCTGCGCTGCAACTGAAAGAGAAGCTCAACGATGGTTCCACGGTGACCATCGTCTCGATGACCCCGGCATCCGGCAAAGAGATCGTGCGCAAAGCGCTCGCGATGGGTGCCGACGACGCCGTCATGCTTTCCGACGACGCGGTCGCCGGCAGCGACCTGTGGGGCACCGCCGTCGCGCTCGCCGCGACGATCAAAGCGCAGTCCCCCGATCTCGTCATCACCGGCACGCAATCGACCGACGCGATCAGCGGCGACCTGCCCGGAATGATCGCCGAGAAGCTCGGCATCCCCGGTTTGACGTACGCGCGCAAGATCGACGTCGCCGACGGCCGCGTCCGCGTGCAGCGCGAGACCGAGACCGGCTACATGACGATCTCCGCCGCGCTCCCGGCCGTCGTCAGCGTGACGAAATCCGCCAACGAGCCGCGTTATCCGTCGCTCAAAGGCATCATGGGCGCAAAGAAAAAGGAGATCAAGCAAGTCGCCGCGGCCGACGTCGGCCTGACGGTCGCCGTCGGAACCGATGGCGCGAAGGCGCAGCTCACCGATCTCGCGACGCCGCCCTCGCGCGCCAAGGGCCAAGTGCTTCAAGCACCGGACGCCGCCGAAGGCGCGAAGGCGATCGTGCAATTCCTCAAAGACCGGAAGTTCCTGTGATGAAGAACGTCATCGCTTTCATCGAGCACAAGCACGGCACGATCCGCCGCTCGTCGCTCGAAGCCGCCACGCAGGCGCGCACGCTCGCCGATCAGCTCGGCGGTAAAGCGCACGCGGTCGTCGCCGGCGACGGCGCGCAGCAAGCCGCCGAGACGCTCAAGAAGTACCCGCTCGACCAGATCCACGTCCTCGAAGAAGATCGCTTCATCGACGGCGCGGTCGACGCGGTCGAGGCCGTCGCGAAGAGCGCCGGCCCCTCGCTGGTCCTCGTCGGCAACACGATGATCGGCCGCGACGTCGGCTCACGCTTCGCCGCGCGCGTCGACTGCGGGGTCAACGCCGACGTGGTCGATTTCAAGACCGACGGCGGTGAGGTCTCGTGCGTGATGCCGAAGCTGGGCGGCTTGGTCATCACGACCTGCAAGTTGACCGGCTCGGACTACGGCGTGGCAGCGATTCGGCCGAATGTTTTCGCCGCCAAGGAAACTTCCGGGGCCGGCGAGATCGTTCAGATTCCGTCGAGCGGGAAGGCCTCCACGGTCACCGTGGAGGACGAGGTCGAGGAAGCTGCTGCGGAGCTCGGCGTCGAAGAGGCGTCGGTCGTCGTCAGCGGCGGTCGCGGGATGGGCGGTCCGGAACCGTTCACCACGATCCTCAAGGACCTCGCCGAAGCGTTCGGCGGTGCGGTGGGTGCATCTCGCGCGGCGGTCGACGCCGGGTGGGTCTCTCACGGTCACCAGGTCGGGCAGACCGGGAAGACGATCAGCCCACAGCTCTACATCGCCGTCGGGATCTCCGGCGCGATCCAACACAAGGTCGGTATGCGCACGTCCGAGACGATCATCGCGATCAACAAGGACGCCAACGCCCCGATCGCCGAGTTCGCCGATCTCCTCGTCGCCGGAGACGCGTTCGCCATCGTTCCGGAGTTGACGAAGCTCGTCCGCGACGCGAAAGCCGTACACGCCTAGAATGAACCGCCGTCTCGCCACCCTCGTCCTCGCGCTCAGCGCCGCCGCGTTCGTCGCGGCGGGCGGCTCGCACCCCGCCGGAGCCGCGCCGAAGAAGCCGGCAGCCGGCGCCTCGGCCTCGCCGGCGCCGGAGGCCTCGCCGACCGCGACGCCCGAGCCGCTCGACCAGGCGATCCCGCGCCTCGAGAAGCGCCTCAAGGCCGATCCGACCGACAAGGCGGCGATGACCGAGCTGTCGACGGACTACCTGCAGATCAACCGCCCCGACCTCGCGCTTCCGCTCACGCAGAAGCTCCTCGCGGGCGGGACGAAGACCGCTCAGGTCTACTACGTCGACGGCCTCGCGCAGCAGTCGCTCGGACACGCGAAAGAATCGCTCGCCGACCTCGAGCAAGCCGCGAACCTCGAGCCGACCAACCCCGGCGTGCTCGGGATGCTCACGAACATGTACCTGCAGTCGAACCGCCCGCAGGACGCCGAGCGGGTCGCGAAGCGCGCGGTGACGTTCAACAAGGACGACAAGAACGCGTACCTCGCCTACGGCCAGGTGCTGGCCGCCGAAGGGAAGTTCGACGAGTCGCGCCAGCAGCTCGAAGCCGCCGCGAAGCTCGATCCGAAGGACGCGCGGCCGATCCTGCTCGAGGCGCGCACGTACCAGCAGCAGAACGCGATCGCGCTCGCCGCGCAGCTCTACGAGCGCGCGCTCACGATCGACCCCAACAACATCGACGCGCTGATCGGCAAAGCCCGGCTCGCCGCTGCGCAGCACAACGTCAAAGACTCGATCGCGACCTACGAGCAGATGCTCAAGCTGCAGACCGATCCCAACGACAAGGTCGCCGTCATCGATCAGGAAGCGGTCGTCTACGCCAGCGAGAAGATGGATTCCGAAGCTGACGCCGCGTTCAAGCGCGCGATCTCGGAGTACCCGAACATCTTCGCCGCGCACACCGCCTACGGCGATTACCTGACCGCGAAGAAAGACAACGCCGGTGCCGAGCGCGAGTTCATCGCGGGCGCCGGACCGAACCACGACCAGGTCGACGCGATCGCGCGGCTCGGCCAGCTCTACGCCGCGCAGAACCAGCTGCCGAAGGCGATCGATCAGTTCAAGCGCGTGACCGAGCTTGCGCCGCAAGACCCGCGCTCGTTCCTGCTCCTCGGCGCGACCTACAGCGCGAACCGCCAGTTCGACAAGGCCGGGCCGGCGTTCAAGCAGTCGTACTCGCTCCAGCACACGCCGGACGCGCTGCTTGGGCTCGGTCAAGCCGACCTGCAGATGCGCAACTACAACGAGTGCGCGCAAGTGTACGATGCGCTCGACAAGGGCGCGCCTGATCTCTCGCGCCAGAACCCGACGATTCTGTACGGCCTGGGCCAGTGCTACCAGGGCGCGAAGAAGCCCAACGAAGCGAAGGCGGCGTACACGAAGCTGCTCAGCTACGTGAAGCCGGGCTCGCAGGGCTACAACCAGATCAAGTCGCTCATCGACGCCATCGACCGGCAGCAGAAGGGCACGACCAAGAAGCCCGCGGCGACGACCAAAAAGTCGTCGTAACCCGACCCCAATGCTCGTCGCGTACGACGACGGCCTGACCGCGCACCTGAACGGCGTTCCGCACCCGGAGCGGCCGGACCGGGTGCGCGTCGTCGCCGGCGAACTGCGGCGGCGCGGGATGCTCGGCGAGCGCGTCGACGCGCGCGTCGCGCGTCCCGACGAGCTCGCGCGCGTCCACCCTGCGGCGTACATCGAGCTGGTGCGGCGCACGTGCGCAGCGCTGGAGCCCGGCGAAATCACGCAGCTGGTCACCGGCGACACGCACGTCGACGCCGGTTCGTACGACGGCGCGGCGCGCGCGGCCGGCGCGACGCTCGTCGCGCTCGATGCGGCTGTGGACGGACGGCGTGGCGCGTTCGCGCTCGTGCGGCCACCCGGTCATCATGCCGAGCCCGCACGCGGGATGGGTTTCTGCGTCTTCAACAACGCCGCTATCGCGGCGCGCACCTTCGCCAACGGCGAAGGCAACCGCGTCCTGGTGTGGGACTTCGACTACCACCATGGCAACGGGACGCAGGCCGCGATCGGCGGCGGCGTCTCGTACGTCGGCTCGCACGCCGACCCGGCGTATCCCGGAACCGGAAACCCGCGCGACAACCGCGTCGTCGCCGGCGCGGCGCTGGTGAACGTGCCGATCGACGCGCGCGGGATCGCGACCGAAGGGTTCGTCGGGATTCACACCCGCACGCTGCGCGCGCTCGCCGAACGAATTCGTCCGCGAATGATCGTGGTGAGCGCCGGCTACGACGTCGTCGCCGGCGATCCCATCGGCGACCTCGGCGTCGACCCGATGTTCGCGCGCCAGATGGGACGGCTCACGCGCGAGATCGCCGATGAGTACTGCGACGGCCGCGCGCTGTTCGTCCTCGAAGGCGGCTACGATCCCGAGACGCTGGCGTCGTGCGTCGCCGAGACGATCCTCGGCTTCGAAGAGAACGCCGAGGTCGAGCGGACCGATCTGCAAGCGATCCCGCCGGCGCAGCGCGCGCTGGTGCGCGAAGTGGAAGAAGCGGCGCTCGGCGGCGTGCGCTCGCGTTGACCCGAGCGAACCTCGTCGATCACCTCGTGCTGATCCTGCGCGTCGTGCTGGGCGTCATCTTCGTCGTCGCCGGCGCCTCGAAGATCGGGCACGGCGCGGAGTTCGCCGCGCAGATCGCCGGCTTTCGCATCCTGCCGCAGCCCGTCATCGCGCCGATGGCGCTCGCGCTGCCGTTTCTCGAAGTGCTGCTCGGCGGGTACCTGATCGTCGGGCTGTTCACCCGCGCCTCCGCGTGGATCGCCGTGCTGCTGCTCGCCGCGTTCGACGGCGCGATCGCCTCGGCGGTCGTGCGCGGGATGACGGTCTCGTGCGGGTGCTTCGGTCCGAACGACAAGACCGTTACGACCTGGGGCGAAGTCGCGCGCGACGCGATCTTCGTCGTGCTCGCGATCTTCGTGGCGCTGCGGGCCCCGGGGACGCTCGCCCTCGACCGCCGAATCGGAAAGAACCCATGAACCGCAAGACGATCATCTACGCCACCCTCGCCGTCATCGCGGTAGCGATCGTGGTCGCCATCGGCCTCTCATCGCGCAACGCGATCCCGAAGGCTGCCTCCGAAGCGCCGATCTCGTCGACCATCAAGGTCGGCGACACCGCGCCGGCGTTCTCCGTCGCGACGAACGCCGGGCCGTTCGACCTCTCGCAGATCTCGGAGCCGGTGCTGCTCGAGGTCTTCGCCACGTGGTGCCCGCACTGCCAGCGCGAGACGGCGACGCTCAACAGCATCGCGGCGAAGTACGGCGGGAAGGTTGCGATCGTCGCAGTGAGCGGTTCGCCGAACGGGATGGACGGGAGCTCGCCGGAGTCGCAGGCCGACGTCAACGCGTTCGGCGCGCAGTTCAACGTCCGCTATCCGCTGGCGTACGATCCCGATCAGAAGGTCGCGCAGCAGTACCTCAAGGGCGGCTTTCCGACGCTGGTGCTGATCGACAAGAACAAGAAGGTCGTTTGGATCAAGGACGGCGAGGTCCTCGAGCCGGAGCTCGTCAAGGCGATCGGCGGCGTCATCTAGCTGCAGCGCGCGTCGCGCATCACGGCGGCGCGGACGGCGCCGACGATTGCTTTGTCCTGCGTGACCATTCCCCACTCGAGCTGAGCGGCGCCGCGGCCGCCGATGCCGGTCGCGTTCCCCGACCCGATCCACGCCGTGTCGCCGGCGAGCGCGAGCTTCTCGTTCACACCGCCCTCACAAATGCGCACGCCGTCGTGCGCGAGCTTCGTCAGCGCGCTCCGTTCGGTGCGCGAGTGGACTTTCGTGCGGCCGACGACGAGCGTCGCCGGCGCCCCGGAACGCGCGTGCCGGCGCAGCGCGTCGGTGAGCGGCGAGGTCGCGACCCGTTCCGTCTCCACGACGACCGGCTTGCGTCCCGCGCGGTCGATCAAGTCGACCTCGCGGCGCAACGCGTCGTCCTTGCGCGTCGCGAGCCCGGCGTCCGCCCCGCCGCGACCGTGCAGCGCTTCGCGGACCAGCGCGACGTCGCGCGCATCGTCGTCGGCGACGACGATCTCGGGGCCGCGCAGCGTCCAGTTGCGGTCGTCGAGGAACGCGACGCCGTCGCAGGCCGCGGCCTTCAGGTGAAACGGCGCCTTCGCGCTGTCGAGCAGCGTCACCGACGCGCCGGCCGCGCGCAGCACGCGCGCCGTCTCCGCGTTGGCGCGCGCGCCGAACGGGTTACGATACGGATCGGCCTGCAGCGTCACCGCGACGTGCGCGCCGCGCTGCGCAGCCGCGACCAGCGCGTCGCGGACGCGGCCGTGCTGCAAGAAATACGCGCCGAACGCGACGTCGCGCGCCGAGCCGATCCGCTCGAGCAGCGCGGGAACCGACGAAAGCGAAACTCCCACGCCCCTCGATCACGCGCACGCTCACCTCAAACAAGCCCCGCGCGGAGCGCGGGCTTACGGCACGACGGAGGTTGCGATGCTCACGAGGTCTTTGAGGTCGAGGTCGCCGACCAGCGTGAACGCGAGCCCCTCTTCGCGCCACGCGAGCAGCGTCGTCGGACCGTCGCGGACGTACTTCCCGTCGTGCTTGTCGAAGCTTACCGTCTGCGGCCGCAACCCGTTGAAGTCGGCGACGCGGTTCGTCGCGTTCTCGAACAGCGAGATGGTGCGGATCCCGTCCGAATAGATCAGGTGCAGGTTTCGCACGCCCTTCACCTCGGTGACGTCGGACCCGACGAGCGAGAACCCTTCGGGAAGATATTTGGGCGTGATCGGCTTGAACCCGGCGTCGGCGGCCGCGCTCGGCAGCGCCTTCGGCTCTTGGTACGAGCGGCCGTGCACCGTCTGATATCCCGCCGGAACCGCCGAGGCGAAGATCGCCGCCGGGATCGCGTCGGTGTAACGGATGTCGTCGAACCTCGTGCGCCACGCCAGCGAGCCGTCGTTGTGGTACGCCTCTTTGGCGAGCACGATATGCGTTTGCGTGTCGATCCAGATTCGCATCATGCGCTGGCCGGTATACCGGCTGACGAGATCGACAACGTCGGCTTTGCGGTTCGCAACGTCGTCGGACGCCGTGCGCACCGCGCGGTAGTTGCCGTCAAGCAGCGCGATGTCGTCGACGATCGCGACCGGGTCGACCGAGGCTTTGTTCTCGCTGACGACCACGCGCTTGCGGGCCGGATCGACGTCCCACGACATCGCGCCGCGGCTGATCACGAACTGTCCGTAGAGGACGCGCGGCGCGAGATAGGTGCGGCGCGTCTCGTCGGGTGCGCGGTGCTCGATCTTCGAGACGACCGCGAAGGCGCGCGTCGTCCCGCTGCGGAGCGACATCATCTGGCCGATGAACGAGACGTGCTTCGGCGCCGCGGCCGCTTCAACGATCAGCGGCCGCGCGTCGGTCCCGCCGCGGAGCGGCGTGTACACAGCGGTGCGGACCGGCGCGGGGGTCGCGTGCGGCTTGGTCGGCGCGGCGACCGAGGCCGCCGATACACCGAGCGCGAGCAGCGCGAGGGCGGCGGCGAGGCTAGCGGAACGCACCGTCGGCGTCGACCAGGGTCGCAGCGTCGGCGGTATCGATGTACGAGGCGGCGGAGGACGCGGCCCCGCCGCGGTCCTGCGTGTCGGTGGTGTAGACGGCCGGGGCGACGCCCGGGCCGAACGGGTTCTGCTGCGCCTCGGCGTTGTGCTCGTCGAGGTAGTAGGCCGCTTCGATCCCGGTGGCGGCGGCCGGCTGCCGCAGGTACGGTGTGCCGACGTATGCCGCGATCGCGACCGCCGCGGCGACGGGGACGGCGATCCGCGGGCCCCAGCTCGTGCGCAGCCGCTCGACCCAAGTCGGCTTCTCGCGCCGGACGGCGTCCCACACCCGGGCCTTGACCATCGAGGGGAATTCCAGCTCCTCGGTGCGCGCGGCCTGGCGCAGCACCTCGCCGAGCGCGGCCTCTTCGTTGTAGACGGCGTCGCAGTCACGGCACGTTTCGAGGTGCGCGAATAGGACAGCGTCCGCTTCCGGCGTCAGCGCGCCGTGCAGGTAGTCGATCAGGGTTTCGCGGTCGTAGTGTATCGTCATCGTTGTTCTTGTTGCGCCCGGGTTACCAGCCGACGGAGAAGAGCTCTAGCCCGATGGAGGCGAGAGCGGACCGTCCCGATCGAACATCCCATGATGTCTGCGATCTCTTGGTAACTGTACTCCTCGATATCGGCGAGAACCACGACTTGGCGCTGTTCCGGTGAGAGTTGGGCCAGCGCTTTCGCCAGCGGCTCCCCCAGTTGCCCCGCCACGTAGTCTTCGATGGGGTTCACGGCCAGCGGCCGCTGCCCACCGTACTGCTGCGGGGCGTTGTCTTCCGGGATCTCTTCTTGGAAACGCCCTTTTCGTCTACGAAGTTCATCCCGATACAAGTTCGTGACGATCCGGTAGATCCAGGAAAGGAACGAAGTGCCTGGTTGGAACGATCGCCAAGCCCGGTAGACTCGGATAAAGGCGTCCTGCGTCAGGTCGCGGGCGTCCGCCTCGTTGCCGGTCAGCCGGTACGCGAAATTATAGGTCGCCTTGCCGTACTGGTCCATCGCCCTTTCGAGAAACGCCGAGGCCTCGGCCGTGGGCGGCTCGATTGGCTTTCGCGGGACCCCCATCGGGAACAGGGCCTTCGGGGGAGCGGCGGCCTCGGCCTCGCGGCCGAACGCCGCCGGCTCTACTTACAGGAGTTCGCGGCGGGGATGATGACCTTCGCCGCGGCGTCTTCGTACTTCGTCGTGAAGGCGGAGATGTCGCCCAGGTCGCGGTCGAGCAGATGGCCGTCGTTGAGGCCCTTCGGCTCCGGATGCGTCGGGTTGAACTGGTTGTTGTTGTCGCGCAAGAACGGGCTCACCGGTGTGGGCGTCTGCAGCGGGCCGCCACCCGGCTGCGCGATGTTCGGGCCGTTCGAGCGCTGCATGTTCAGCTCGCTCTCGCTGAGCTGTCCGAAGCGGCGCATCCGTTCGGTTTCTACGAAACCGCTCATCGTGTTGAGCTGCAGTTTTTGCGCGACCAGCACGTTGGAAAGCGTCGAGCGCAGATCGCGCAGCATCTTGGCGTCTTCCGGTTTCGCGGTCGGCGGAATGTCGAGCGCCGGCGACTTGATCGCTTGTTCGAGCGTGTCGACGTTCTTCACCATCGCGTCGACTTGGCGGTCCATCTGCATCAAATGCAGATCCTTCGCTTCGTTCGAGTCCTTGACGACGTAGTCGAAGATCTGCGCGCGAATCGCCCCGTACGTCTTGTCGTTCTTCAGCGACGCGGCAACCGCCGGTGCGATGGCGCGGCGGATCGCGGTGCAAACCGGCTTGGACCGCGTCGTCCCGATGACCGGCAGCGCCGGAGCCGACGGCTGCGGGAGCGGGTTCAAGTTGAACGGATTGGTCGGTGTCGGCTTCGGGGCCGGCGCCGGCGAGGCGGCAGCCAGCAAAACCGCCCCAAGCACGAGGTGAGCGAGCACGCCGCTTGCTTCGACACCCCAACCCCCGTTCCGTGCAGGGCGAGCGTCAGCGCTCTGCCTACGTTATTGCATGACATCAAGATAGCATGCTATAAAGAGAGCATGGCGATGAGGCAAATCTCGCTCCGGCTCGACGAGTCCGTGGCCGAGCAGCTGAAGCTCCGGGCGAGCATCGAGCGCCGCTCGGTCAACGAGATCATTGCGGAAGCGATCAAGGAGTACTCCAAGGCGCACCCGGTCTCACGCGAAGCGATGCTGACCCTGGTCCGCGCGATCGTGAAGGAGGACGCCTCGCTCCTCAAGGCACTCGCCGACGCGTAGTGCAGTACCTCACCGAAGACGACGTCATCGCTTTCTACACGGAAGCGATCGGAACGCCCGTGCTCCGCTATCCCGAAGGCCTGGCCTCCGCAGTCGGACGCCCGCAACAAACGGCATTTGGCGAAGACGCCTATCCAACGCTAATGCTGAAAGCCGCAGCGCTGATGCAGTCGCTCGCGCAGAATCAACCCTTCATCGACGGAAACAAACGCATCGCCTGGATCGCCGGCAAAGTCTTCCTACAAATTCACGGCTTCACGATGCACGCAACCGACGCAGAAGCGCTCGACCTTTTCGTCAACCGTATTGCCGCTGGCATGAACGCGGAAGACCTTGCAGCATGGATCGGCCGCCACATCGCGCCGCTGGCGGCAAACGAGCAAAGCTGACGCGGAGCCTGCGTTTCAGTATAGTCAACGTATGACTTCGGCATCGAAGTGCATCTAATGATGGGGTGTTACCGGTGCGCTTTGGCGCGACGTTTGGTATGCAAGAGGAGTAACGCTGGTCTCCTGCGCCTTTTGGAATCGGCGACGAGTTTCGGGTTCTCATTCAAATCGCCCCGAAACGGGCGAACCTCGCCGCTCGACTCGTGACGCAGATTGATCGTCACCACCCTTGGTTCCGGCGAACCGCCGGGTTCCATGAAATACCGACCGAAGCGCAGCCTGGAACCCGCAGTGGTTTGGATTACCTCCAACGGCATTCTTACATCGACCAAAGCCCGGACGTCACTAAACCAGTCGTCCCACTGGCTGTTCATTTGCGTTTTCGTCGTCATGGGCTGAGGCTACCATGGCTGCTCCAAGCCGAGTGCGGGGCCAGCCCCCACGGCCTTTTTGGGGCACCTGCTCGACTATTTGGCAGACCGGCCTTTTTAGGCAAAGCCAACCGCCAAGGGAAACTTTGGCGTACCTAGCTAAGTTGTTAGGAGCACCTCACACGCTCGGAGCGACGATGGCCGCGGTCCACGCCACCCCACAATCCGCCCCCCAGACGACCCCGGTACCGCGAGCCCGCAGCCCTCTGTGGAAGTATCTCGCCGTCGCCGGGCCTGGTTTGATCGTCGCCTTCGCGGATACCGAGGCAGGCAGCGTCACGACCGCGGCGACCTCGGGCGCGCAGTTCGGGATGAAGCTCGTCCTGCTTCAGGTGCTGCTGATCATTCCGCTGTTCGTCATTCAGGAGATGACGGTGCGGCTCGGGACGGTCACCGGGAAGGGGCACGCGCAGCTCATTCGCGAGCACTACGGGCTCGCGTGGACGTGGGTCTCGCTCGGGACCATGCTGCTCACGAACCTCGCCGCGCTGGTCACCGAGTTCATCGGGATCGCCGGCGCGGCGCTCGTGTTCGGCCTTCCGGTCCTTCCGATGATCGCGATCTCCGCGACGCTGCTGATCGGGATCGCGTTCAGCGGAAAGTACAAGCGCGCCGAGATCTTCGCGCTGGGGCTGTGTCTGCTCGAGCTGTTGTTCATTCCCGCGGCGTTCGCAGCGCATCCGAATCCGGCGAGCATTCTGCGCGACGGTTTGCTGGGCTCGCAGCCGCTCGCGAACCGCGATTATCTGCTGCTGATCGCCGGCAACATCGGCGCGGTGATCATGCCCTGGATGATCTTCTACCAGCAGTCCGCGACGGTCGACAAAGGCTTGCGGCCGAAGGATCTCAAGTTCGCGCGAATCGACACCGCGCTCGGCGCGGTGCTGACGCAAGTCATCATGGTCGCCATCGTGATCACGTGCGCGGCGACGCTCTTCGTGCGGCACGAGTCCGTCTCCGACGCCGCGCACGCCGCGCTGGCGCTGGTGCCGCTGACCGGCTCGAAGTGGGCCGGAATCGCGTTCGGCGCCGGATTGCTCGGCGCGGCGCTGATCGGCGCGCTGGTCGTCTCGCTCGCGACGGCGTGGGCGTTCGGCGAAGCGTTCGCATGGCGCTGCTCGCTCAACGTCGCCTGCTACGACGCGAAGCGCTTCTACGGAATGTTCGCGGCGATGGTGCTCGTCGCGGCGGGGATCGTGCTGATCCCGCACCTGCCGCTGATCCGCATCACGGTGTGGGTCGAGGCGTTCAACGCCTTCGTCCTGCCGATCGTGCTCGGCTTTCTGCTGGTCATGGCCAACGACAAGAAGATCCTCGGCGACCGCGTGAACTCGCTGTTCGGCAACGTCGTCGCGATCGGGGTCGGCGTGATCTGCGTCGGGCTCGGGCTCTGGATGGGGACGCTGACGATCCTCGGCCAAACCGGGACTTGACGCAACCTTAACAGACGCAATCCTTACAAATCCGGCCCAAGCGCCCGATCAGTCGGGTCAGAGATGAACGTTCTTCTGGCGCTCGTTGTACTGGTCGCACTGGCCGCGTACGTGGTGCGCCTGCGGATCGCCGGAAGCGCGCTGCGCGACGCGTGCGCGGGTGCCGTCGCTCGGCACCGCCATACGATCGAGGCCGTCGCCGACGGGCTCTACGTCGTCGACGAGCACGATACGATCACGCATGCGAACGAGGCCGCGCACCGGCTGCTGAAGGCCGGCGCGGCGGAGATGATCGGTCGCGCGCTCGATGCGATCGTCGACCCGCTCGCCTCCGAGATGCTGGCCGACCTCCGGTACGTGCGCCGTACGGGAAAGCCCGTCGAGCGGACGTTCACGCTCGAGGAACGCGGGACGAAGCTCGAGGTGCGCGTGACGCCGGCCGGGCGCGAGACGATCGTCACCTTGCGCGACGTCACCGAACGCGCGCGCTCGGAGTCGCGCGCTCGCGAGAACGAGCAACGCGTGCGGCTCCTCGCGCAAAACGTCGACGCTGTGCTGTGGACGACCGACCGCGACGCGCGCTTTCTTGCGGTCGACGGCGGCGCGCTCGGCGGTTTGGGACTCGCCGCCGATCAGCTCGTCGGCCGTCCGTCGGGGGCGCTGATCGCGGAGCACGTCGTGCACGACGTCGTCGGCGGCGCGCCGGTGCGCGCGGAGACGGCGCGCGGCGAGCATTGGCTGCGCCATCACGTCGAGCCGCTGCGCGACGGCGCCGGCGAGGTCGTCGGCGCGATCGGCGTCTCGGTCGACGTCACCGAGCTCAAGCGCACGCAGCAGCAGCTCTTCGAAACCGCACACCGCGACCGGCTCACCGGTCTGCCGAACCGCGCGTCGCTCGAGCAGCGCATCGAGGAGACGATCACCGAAGCCTGGCGCGACGAGCGGCGTTTCGCGCTGCTGTTCTTGGACGTCGACCGCTTCAAGACGATCAACGACACGCTCGGCCACGGCGCCGGCGACGAGGTGCTGCGCCAGGTCGCGGAGCGGCTGCAAGAGACGCTGCGCGCCGGCGACGTGATCGCGCGCTCGGGCGGTGACGAGTTCGTCGTCTTGCTGCCGCGCATCGTTCACGCCGGCGAGGTCGAGAGCGTCGCGCAGCGGCTGGTGCGCGCGCTCGCGGCGCCGGTCGCGGTGCGCGGTCGCGAGCTGTTCGTCAACGCGAGCGCCGGCGCGGCGATCTTCCCCGAAGACGGCGACACCGCCGAAGCGCTGGTCGCGCATGCCGACGCGGCGATGTACCGCGCCAAGGCGCTCGGCGGAAACCGCTTCGCGCGCTACGATCCTTCGATGGAAGCAGCGGCGGCCGACCGGCTCGCGCTAGAGAACGATCTGCGCCATGCGATCCGGCGCGAAGAATTGCGGCTGCTGTACCAGCCGGTGATCGACCTCGCCACGCGGCGCGTCATCGGCTGCGAAGCGCTCGTGCGCTGGCACCACCCGGCGCGCGGCGTCGTCGCGCCGGCGACGTTCATCCCGATTGCCGAGGAGAGCGGCGCGATCGTCGCGCTCGACCGCTGGGTGCTGCGCGAAGCCTGCGTCACCGCGGCGCGGATCCGCACCGCCGTCCCGGAGTTTCGCGTCGCGGTGAATCTTTCGCCGCGCGATCTGCGCGAGCCGGATCTCCCCGATGTGATCGCGGCGCTGCTCGCCGAGCACGGCCTTGCGCCAAGCGCGCTCTCGATCGAGGTGACGGAACGCGTGCTCGAGGACGACACGGTGCTGCCGGCGCTGCAACGGATCTCCGCGCTCGGCGTACGGCTCGCGGTCGACGATTTCGGAGTCGGCTACAGCTCGCTCGCATCCTTGAAGCGGCTGCGGATCAGCACGCTGAAGATCGATCGCGTCTTCGTGCGCGAGACGGGCGACGATGCGTACGATCGAGCGATCGTCGGCTCGATCGTCGCCGCAGCGAAGACGCTCGGACTGCGAGTAACTGCCGAGGGCTTGGAAACCGACGCGCAAATCGCGTTCGCCGCGTCGCTCGGCTGTGACGAATTGCAGGGTTTTCGCTTCGGCCAACCGGTCGCCGCCGACGTTTTCGAGGAAGCGCTCCTCGGCACGAGTCGACGCTTGGTTCAACAAGGGGTGTGAGACACGACACCCCCTGATACCAGGACAGACAACGGTGCCGGCGTTTCGGTATGATGTGAGCGAGATGGAACGGAAGGGGGCGAAACGGATGGCGATTGTTTGGGAAGCGGAAGGGGAAGCGGAGCGGGTTCTGCACGAGCGCCGGGCGTTCCGAAACTGCTTGGCGGCGCTCGCTGAGCCGCTTGAAGGGATCGACGCGGCGGAGTTGATTTACGGCGAGCTGGTCGCGAATACGGTCCGGCACGCGCCGGGCGATGTGCGGGTTCGACTCGAGCTGGTCGACCACGAGCGGCCGGTGCTTGTCGTGTGCGATCACGGCCCGGGCCTGCGCGTCCCTGCGGCGTCGCCGCGGCGCGATCCTTACGCGGAGTCGGGCCGCGGGCTTCGGATCGTCGAGCTGCTTGCGAGCGACATCGAATTCGACTCCGCGCGCGGCGGCGGGACCGTCATCCGCGCGACGCTCCCCGTCCAGCCGCGAACCGCGGCCTAGCGCAAACAAGAGAAGAAGCCGGGCGAGCAGCCCGGCTTCTTCGTTTCCTACTTGGTGTTGAAGCGCAGCCCCACGTCGAACGTGCGCGGCGGCGCGTAGTGCTGTCCTTGCGCGTTCGCGAACGTCACGAGGTAGCGGTCGTTGAACAGGTTGCGCACGCGGAGCGTGAGCGCCATCCCGTTTTGCAGCGCGATTCCTTTCTCGGCGTCGAACGTCAAGTGCGGCGTCCGTTTGCACGGACCGCCTTGACTCCCGTCGACGCCTCCGCAGGAGATGCTGCCGGGATTCAGCGCGGAGGAGAGGCCGCTGCCGTACTCGCCGTCGATCCCGAACCATCCGCCGTGGCGGTCGTTCGCGATCAGCCCGGAGGTGACGTCGATTCGCTGGTCGTGATCGGCCGGCGTCCAGTCGTTCGAGACGCCGAAGCACGGCGCGAGCAGCTGCGTCTCGCAGCCCTTGTTCACCGAGTACGTGTGCGTCACCGACGCGTAGAACCGGCCGGCGCGCGGCAGCCCGACTTGGTAGTACGCCGTCTGCGTCGCGATCCGTCCTTGGTTGAAGTTGATGTCCTGGTGCAGGTTGGTGACGCCGACCTGGGTGTCGTCGATCAGGTCGGTCGCGTTCTTCTGCATGATCCGCACGCCCAGGTCGCCGCGCCCGAGCGCGACGTGGCCGCCGATCTCGTAGACCGAGTCGCGTTGCGGCTTGAGGTCGAACTGCGCGACGTTCGCGAGCAGCGGAAGGTTCAGCGTGTACGCCGCTAGCGGCGAGACGTTCTCGAGCGAGAACGGGGTGAAGAAGCGCCCGTAGTACGCGTACACGCTGTTGCGCGGGCCGAAGAAGCGGGTCAGCTTCACGCGCGGGCTGAGCTGGCTGAACCCGGTCGAGAACTGGGTCGAGTTGACGGTGAACGAGTCGGCGCGCACGCCGTAGTCGAGCTGCCAGGCCGTCCCCATCTTCCAGGAGTCCTGAGCGTAGAACGCCGCGAGGTGCCCGACGTTCGGCGAGTTGTCGACGACCGTGTACGGCGCGTCCGGCGTCGCCGGGGTGAAGATCGGCGCCAGGAAGTTCCCCGGCTGCAGCGTCACGGCGTAGGTCTTCGCGACGTGCGTCGCGTTGTAGAGGCCACCGAAGGCGACCTCGTGATGCGTGCTGCGGTTGACGTAGTCGAGGTTGCCGCCGACGTCGATCGCGATGCGGTCGCCGTTCAGCGAGAAGCCGCAGGTCGTGTTCCCGTAGTTCACGGCCGTGTTCGGCTGCGGGTTCGTCACGACGCCGTTCACGACCGGGCCGGTCGAGGTGAGCGCGTTGGCGCAGTCGGTCGGCGCGCCGGGGTTGCCGGCTTCGCCAAAGATGAAGTCGTTGTTCGGATCGCCGAAGTCGCGGATCCGCGAGCGCTTGTACGACGGTCCGAACGAGAGCGAGCCGTGGTCGCCGATCGGGTGCCGGAACTGGAGCGCGGTGAAGAGGTCTTCCTGCGTCTCGACGTCGTCCGTCGACGCGGGCTGTCCGCCGGCCACGTCGTTCGGGATCTGATACGTCTGGTACGAGCGGCTGACCGTGAGGTTGAGGAAGTTGGGGCCGGTCGGCAGCGTGTAGCGCAGGAACTGGTTCGCGTTGCTGAACGAGTTGTGCGGCGAGTCGAAGTTCGGCGGGTCGAGCCCGCGGGTACCGCGCTCGTCGCGCAGCGCGACGACCAGCGAGCCGGGCCCGACGTTGGTGTGATAGCCCAGCGTCGTGTCGAGGTGACCGTAGGAGCCGTAGTTCAGATCGCCGATCAGCCCCGGAGTTCCGGCGCCGTTGCGCGTGTTGATGTTGATCACCGAGGCGAACCGCTCGCCGTACTGCGCGGGATACGCGCCTTGCAGCGCTTCGACGAACGCGATGTCGTTCGGGTCGAACTCGCTCCCTACGACGCGGTTCAGCTCCTGCGGGATCTGCACGCCGTCGACGATGTAGTTGATGTCGCCGTGGTCGCCGTTGATGTGGACGACGCCGTTCGCGCCGCGCGCGGCGCCGGGAAGCTGGATCAGAAGATTCGGCAAACTGCCGCCGGCCGGCGAGCGCGCGAGCGCTTCGGCATTGAGGCTGACGTCGGTTCCGGAGCCGCGCACCGGCGGGCGCGCGGTGACCGAGGTGCGCCCGATAAGCTTCAGCTGCGATAGCGCGACGGTGACGTTCGTGCCGGCGCTGGTCAGGTCGACGCGCAGCGCCGCCTGGCCCTGCGGTGCGACGACGTTGACGTCGTAGGTGCCGATCGGCACGGCTGGGATGGTGAAGCGGCCCTGCGCGTTGGTCGTCGCGCGGAGCGTGTGGTTCGCTCCGATCGCGACGACGTTCGCGCCGGCGACCGGCAGATCGTTCGCGGTGACGATCCCGGACAGGACCGCGGCGCCGACCTGGGCGAGCGCGATCGAACCGCCCGCGAGGACGAGGATGAGAACAGCGGCGAGCGCGCGGATCGCGCCGCCAAGACGATGACGAAACATGATTCCCTTCGCTGACTGTGACGGTGCTCGAGCCGCGCTAGACGGCGCGGCGGGCGGGGTCAGGCAGCGAGCGGCGGCGGCCGGTTCGGAACGAACAGCCGATAGGGAACGGTGGCGCGCGCCGGGCGCGGCGCGCGGCGGCGGAGCGTCGTGCGCGGAAGCGCGGGCGCAAGAGCGGTGATGAAGGAGGCGATCAGCGCGACGACGCGGTCGCGGGTCGCGCGGAATAAAAACGCCGAGCAGAGGAGCGCGACGAGCCCGCAGACGACCGCCTGCGCGAGCCGGTCCGGTTCGAGCGAGACGCCTTCGGGGGCGAACAGCAGCGCCGCGATCATGGCTTGGACCAGCATTCCGATCCCGATGAGCCGCGGCGTCACCGGGCCGAGCGAGGCCCGGACGAGGGCGAGCCGGCGGCGGCGCTCGCCGGCGGGGCCGGCCAAGCCGAGCTGGGCAGCCACGGCGGCCAGCAGCCCGACGGCGGCGGCGAGCATGGCGATGTGAGCGGGCGAGTCCCAGACGAAGGCCCCGCCGGCGGCATGGATCGCGCCGTGCACGAGCACGGCGAAAGAGAACGTCAGCGCGGCCCACAGGCCGAACGCCGCGCGGCGGCGCGCAGGCATGGTCCGTATTGTTCCGGACCCGGGCGGGCCACCCTCTCGACAAAATGCCAGCCTCGCCACCCGCGGCGTCCTTGCCGCGTCTAGGGGGTACTAGCCGTCGCGCCAGGACGGCGCAGTCGACCATCGGGTCGGAGCGAGAGGTGCCGCCTCAAGCCCGGTCCGAAGGATCGTCCCCCCACTCGCCGCCCGCCCCGAGAGAGCCATGCATACCCCCGCTTCCTTCGAGTCCGCCGACACCGTCAACCGGGTCGTCGCGCTGCTGCTCCGTTTTCCGGAGCTGCACAGCATCCGCTCGAACCCGGCGGACGCGACGCTCACGCTCTCGTTCGCCGTTCGCGAACGGCTCGACCGTGCCACCTCGCGAGCGCTGACGGACCGCGTCGTCGAGTACGTGCGCGCCTTCCTCGATCTGCGCGGCGAGTCGGCGGCGAAGATCGGCGTCGCCTGCGAGCGCGACACCGCGGTGAGCTTCGTCAACGTCACGCGCGACGCGGAGTCGTTCTCGCGCGAGGAGCTGGAGCTGCTGGTCGCGATGTTCGCGGAACAGTTCGGCGTCCGGCTCGTTCGCGACGGCGACAACGCGCCGGTCGACGACGACCCGGCGGCGCGCGACGATCTGGTCGAGGTCGCGCTCGACGCGCTTCGCGACCCGACGCGGCGGCAGCGTCTGGTCGGATTCCGGGAAGAACAACGCGTGCTCGTCTACTTCGTGCACGCTCGCAAACGCGCGAAAGCCAGGGCCAGATCGTAACTCCGAGCACCCTCACCCTCCTCGTCGTCGGCGACGTCATGGGATCGCCGGGGCGCGAGGTCCTCAAAAAGCACCTCGAGCTCGCGCGCGAGCAGCACCACGCGGACGCCGTCATCGCGAACGGCGAGAACGCCGCCGCCGGCTTCGGGCTGACCACCCAGACCGCCGAAGAGATGTTCGCGGCCGGCGTCGACTTCATCACCTCCGGCAACCACATCTGGGACAAGCGCGACTTTCGCGCGGCGCTCGACGAGACCGACCGGATCTTGCGCCCTGCGAACTATCCGCCGGCGCTGCCCGGCCGCGGTGCGGGGACGTTCGTCGCCAACGGCGTCGAGGTCGGCGTGCTGAATCTGATGGGGCGCGTCTTCATGCCGCCGGTCGACGACCCGTTTCGGGTCGGCCGCGCGCTGGTCGACGAGCTGCGCGAGCGAACGAAGGTGATCGTCGTCGACTTCCACGCCGAAGCGACCTCCGAGAAGATGGCGCTCGGCCGGTTCCTGGACGGTTCCGTCTCGCTGCTGTACGGGACCCACACCCACGTCCAGACCTCGGACGAGCAGATCTTCGCCGGCGGGACGGCCTATCTCACCGACGTCGGGATGACGGGGCCGTCCGACGGGGTGATCGGGATGGAATCCGGGGCCGTTCTGGAGCGTTTCACCAATGCGGTATCCGAGCGCTTCGCCGTCCAGAAAACGGGTACACGACAATTTTGCGCGGCAGTTGCGACGGTCGAGGTCGCTACCGGACGTGCGCTCGACATCAAACGTATTAATCTTCGAGGCTTAGCATGATCGAGCCACAGAGGACGCCAGCGTCAGGCGTTCTCAAAGTGTCTGCTCAATCCAACCCCAACTCCGTCGCCGGCGCGCTCGCCGGAGTTTTGCGCGAAAAACCGACTGCCGAGCTGCAAGCGATCGGAGCGGGGGCGACCAACCAGGCGATCAAAGCCATCGCGATCGCACGCTCGTACTTGAAGTCCAGCGAGATCGACTTGGTCTGCGTCCCGGAGTTCACCGACGTCGAGATCGACGGCAACGTCCGGACCGCGATCCGGCTGCTCGTGGAGCGCCGGTCCCCAGCTCCCCCGAAGACCGATCGTTGACGGTCGACTTCCACTCGCACACCCTCGAGAGCGACGGGACGCTGAGCCCGGCCGAGCTCGTCGGGAAGATGGCCGCGCGCGGCGTTTCGTGGTTCTCGATCACCGACCACGACACGGTACGCGCGTACGACGACCTCGAGGCGCCGGGTGCGCACGTGATCCCGGGGATCGAGATCAACACGACCTGGGACGGCAGCGACGTGCACGTCCTCGGCTATGGGATCGTCACCGGACATTCACCGCTCTCGGCCGTGATCGAGCGCAACCGCGAGCACCGCCGCGCGCGGGTCGACACGATGGTGGAAGGTCTGAACCGCGCCGGCTATCCGCTGACGGTCGAGCAGGTGCTGGCGGAGTCGAACGGCGGCCACGCGCTGGGGCGGCCGCACGTCGCGAAGGCGCTGGTGCGGAGCGGGATGATGCGCGACGTGCAGTCGTGCTTCACCGAGCTGCTCTCGCGCGGCGGACCCGGCTACGCGCCCTCGCTCCATATCACGCCGCTCGAAGCGATCGAGGTGGTGCGCAGCAGCGCCGGCGTCCCGGTGCTGGCTCATCCGGGCCGGCTCAAGGACGAGTCGATCCTCGACGACCTCGCGCAGCAGGGGCTGGCGGGGCTCGAGGTGTTCTACCCGACCCATTCGACGCAGCAGGTCGCGCACTACCGCGCTAAGGCGGCGCGCTACGGGCTGGTGATGACCGCCGGCTCCGACTTCCACGACGCGCGCTGGAACGCGAGCGGGGTCGGGGTGGACGTCGACGAGGCAGATATCAGGCCGTTCCTGGACTTGGTCGCCGACCGAGCGGCGTAGCGTCCTGTCGTTATTTCGGAGTATACAGGCCGCGCCGGACGCACTCGACGGCGAGCTGTTCGCGGCTGGAAACCTCGAGGACTTCGAACAGCCGTGAGATGAGGTTGCGGATCGTGTGCAACGAGCGTTTGCGCAGCCGCGCGATCTCCGGATTCGACTTCCCCTGACAGATCAGCCCCAGCACCTCGCGCTGCACCGCGGTCAGCTTCACCGCCTGCGTCCGCGTCTTCTCGACCTCGCGACGCATCCACGACTGCGGTGCAAGCTTCTGCGCATGCGCTTGCAGATACGCATCCGCCGTCGCGTCGGGGGTCATCCGCACCAGACGCAGCGCCGCGTCGAGCGCGCGCCGTGTGTATCCGTTTTCGGAGTAGACGTCGAAGGCTTCACGATATCGCCGGATCGCGGTGCGGCGTTCTCCGGCCGCTTCGCTCACGGCGCCTTCAACCAGCCGATGAAAGGCGAACGTACTCGGCGAATGTGTCATCCACAGTACGGACGACTTCCGAGCAAAACGGCTGAACGTATCGAGGGCCACACGCGCCGCTTCCGGGCGTGAGATGCTCGCAAGCTGTTCCGCGAGGATGAGCGGAACGATCGCTTCGTCGCCGGAGAAATCGGTAGGCTTGAGCGTGGCGAAGAGCTCGGCCGCAGCCTCGGCATGATCGTTCTCGGCGATCGGCTCGCCGGAATAGCGCGCCACCAACGCGCGCCTGCACAGTGCCTGTACGCGAGTGGCGTTCGTCGGCGCGATGTGCTCGGCGATGCGCGCTTCTCGCGCCGCGCCCAGCGTGTTGCCTTGCGCGTCCAGCTCGTAGCTCGCCGCGCAGTATGCGATCCAAAAGCTCGGCTGGGAAAGTCCATTCACCGACCAGTCCACCCGGGCGCGGCGATCCTCGACGATCGACCACGTCGCGCGGTCGAGGCGCTCGACGGCGAGATGCGCGAGCGCGCGGATGCAGTTCGCCTCGAGAAAGCGGTCATAATGGCGACAGCGGTCGAGCGCGTCGAGGGCCGCCAGGAAGAACGCCGTCGCGTTGTCGCCGTCGGAGGCGGTGAAGGCAATCCAACCCCGGTATTCGAGCGAGCGAGCGTAGACGATGTCCGACTTCACGTCGACGTTCACCAGCGCGTCTTTCGCGTTGTCGAAATCACGCATCGCGTAGTACGCGAGCGCGACATTCAGCGCGATTTCCGAACGAATCGTCGGGTGCGCGGTCGTGCAGTCTCGCTGCGCCTCGTGCAAGATCGTCAAGCCGCGTTCGACGTCGCCGCCGCGAACGTGCGCCGCACCGCTGAGCATGCGCAGCGTTATCGATTCGTCGCTGCCTGACGGAATCGCGGCCGCGTCGTTGAGCACCTGAAGCGCTTCGGTTGCGCGGCCGAGCCGCAACAGTGCCCGTGCGCGGAGAAGCGCGATGTGAACGCGCGAGCCGGCGTCCCGCGGTCGCGCGGCCTCGCAAAGCTCCAAGCAGCGCTCGAATGCCCCCGCGAACCACGCGTGCATCGCATCGTGGACGGTAACGCGCTGCTCCGCGCGCTTACGAAGTGCTGTCGCCGACTCGACCTCCCGGGAACCGACAGGAGGCGCCCGGACAGGCGCCTCCTGAACACCCTTTCAGCTTCGCGGTTCGTGCAGAGTACGGTTTATTCCGTTCTGCGACGCGCTGCTATTTCGACGGTCCGCCGGAGCCCGCGTCGTCCGGCGCGGGCGGCGGCGTCGGCGCCGGTGGAGTGACGATCGCCGGCTGGGTCGTTATCGCCGAGCTCGTGACTGGTGCCGCAGTGCCGGTTGGCGCTGCCGATGACACAAATGTACCTGAAGTAAATGCGACGAGAAGTGTAATCAGTACCATCATGATCAAGAGTCGCCTTTCGAAAGCCTATGCGGGTGCAAACAGGTACGATCGTACCTGTCTCGGTGCAGTATAGTGGGCGTGCGCAACGGATGCGTACCTAAATCGCCTTGGTTAGCCCGAAATACTAGTACGACCGTCCGCTTTACATTGGGCTGCCGGTAAGGCAGCATCGTGTCAGACGCGTGTCCGAAAAAATGAGGTCACGGCGTTTTCGCAACTTCATGTATCAGCCGTCCGCGCTCGCCTCGCGAGTTGCGGCCGACCCGCCGCCGACCGCCTCTGCGGGCCGCGCTTGCCACACAGCAGCGGCCCGTCTACACCCCGGAGGTGGTCGGCGGCGGCGTCTTTCTTCGTAGGGCGCTACGGTCTCCGCGCCCGCGGTGGCGCCGGCTCCGGCGCGGGTACATCTTGGCAGCGTGAGAATTGAACGGGGCGCTCCGCGCCTTCACACCCGCTTTCACGCTCAAGGAGCTCCACCACGATGACCGATGACGAAGTCCGGCCTTACGTCGGCAAGCCTGTTCGTATCACGCTCGACGACGGGCGCGTCCTCGCGGGCACGCTCCACGCCGATGACGGGCACGCCCACGGCCACAGCCATTACACCGTCGTCTCCGACCCCATCCACCCCGACGGCTACAAGGTCGAGGAGACGATCCACGGCGCCCAGCGGATCACGGTGATCGAAGACGCCTCCGACGATCCGGCAGCGGTCGAATGATCGCCGATCTGGGGCTGCTCGCGGCGCGCCTCGCGCTCGGCCTCGGCGTCGCCTCGCACGGCGCGCAAAAGGCCTTCGGATGGTTCGAAGGCCCCGGTCCGCAGGGCGCGGCCGGTTTCATGGACAGCCTCGGCCTCAAGCCGGGCGACAAGTTCGCGACGGCGGCGTCCTACAACGAGATCGGTTCCGGGCTGCTGATCGCGCTCGGCCTCGGCGGCCCGATCGGCCCCGCGGCGCTGATCTCGAACATGATCGTCGCGGCCGAGACCGTCCACGTGAAGAACGGGTTCTTCGCCGCGAACGGCGGATACGAAGTGCCGTTCCTCTACGGGACCGGAGCCCTCGCGCTGGCGTCGTCAGGGTACGGCGCGCTCTCGTTCGACCACCTGGTCGGGCTCGACCGCAAGCTGCACAACAATTTCTTCATCGCCCTCGCGCTCGCCGGCGGCGTCGGCGCGGCGTACCTCGTCCTCGCGCAGCGCGACTCCTCGCCGCCCGACGGAACGATGGCGACGCCCACGATCAAGGGCGAGCACAACGGACAACCGAGCAGCTCGCAGCCGTCGCCCGCCACGACCTGATCCGAGAAGCGGCCTGAGTTTTCAGGCCGCTTCTTCGAGGCCGATCTCGCTGCGCGAGCGCGAGTAGAAGAAGTACACGAGCAGCCCGATCGCCATCCAGACGAAGAACGCGACGATCGTTTTCACCGGCAGCCCTTTGAAGATCAGGAACAGCGCACCGGCCGCGGAAAGCGCGGGAACCACCGGGCTCCACGGAACTCGGAACGCGCGCCTCATCCGCGGCGCGCGCACGCGCAGGATGATGACGCCGATCGAGACGAGCGCGAAGGCGGCGAGCGTCCCGATGTTCACCAGGTTCGCGACCTCGTCGAGCCGGCCGATCGCGGCGACGGCCGCGACGACGACGCCGATCAGCGCCGACGACAGGTACGGCGTGCGAAAGCGCGGGTGGACGCGCGCAAAAACGTCGGGAAGCAGCCCGTCGCGCGACATCGCGAAGAAGACACGGCTCTGCCCGTAGAGCAGCACCAGCAACACGGTGGTGAGCCCGGCGATCGCGCCGAGTGCGACGATCGCGCCCGCCCAGCCCAACCCGATTTGAATCAGCGCGTACGAGACCGGCGAGGGGACGTTGAGCTGGTCGTACTTGAGAATTCCGGTCAGGATCCCCGAGACGAGAATGTAGAGCACGGTGCAGATCGCGAGGCTCCCGATGATCCCGCGCGGCAGATCGCGCTCCGCATCGCGCACCTCTTCGGCCGAGGTCGAGACCGCGTCGAACCCGATGTACGCGAAGAAAACGAGCCCGGCGCCGTTCACGATTCCCCACGGGCCGAACGGCGCGAACGGATGCCAGTTGGCCGGGTCGACGTGGCGGATCCCGATCGCGATGAAGAAGACGACGATGGCGAGCTTGATCGCAACGATCGTCTTGTTCACGGTGTCGCTCTCGCTCGTTCCGCGGATCAGCAGGAAGGTGATGAGGACGATGATCAGCGCGGCGGGCACGTTGACGATCCCGCCGTCGAACGGGTTCGTCGTCAGTGCTTTCGGGATTACGATGTGGAACGTCGCGTTCAGGAAGTCGGAGAAGTAGCCGGACCAGCCGATTGCGACCGTCGCCGCGCCGAGCGCGTACTCCAGAATCAGTCCCCAGCCGACGATCCAGGCGACCAGCTCGCCGAGCGTGGCGTAGACGTACGTGTACGCGCTCCCTGAGACCGGGACGCTCGAGGCGAGCTCGGCGTAGCACAGCGCCGCGAGCGCGCTGACGATCCCCGCGATGACGAACGAGAGCACGATCGCGGGGCCGGCGCTCGTCGCCGCCGCCTTTCCGGTGAGCACGAAGATCCCGGTCCCGATGATCGCGCCGATCCCGAGCGCGGTCAAACCCCACACGCCGAGCGATTTCTTCAGCGCGGTGCCGTGCGGGTCGGTGCCGCTCTGCGCGACGATCGCTTCGAGCGGCTTTACGCGGCCGAACACGTTCAAGAATTCACACCTCTAAGGAAGCTTGGGAAGGAGCGGATCGAGCGTCTCGTGCGCGGCGTTGACGATCGCGACGAGACGTTCGTCCTGCGCCTGCACCGTGGCCTCGTCCTTGATGAAGCGGTGGTTGATCCGTACGTTCGCGACGCTCGCCGCGAGCGCGGCGCGGAAGAAATGCAGCGCGCACTCGACGTCGCTCACGAGGTGCGTGTTCCCCAGCGCGCCGGCACGCGCCGCGAGCGCGATCCCTTCGGCGCACATCCCCGAGACGGTGAGCGGCGCCTCCGCGGCGCCGATCAGCGCGCCCTGCAGGGCCGCGGTGCGCGCGTGCTTCTCCTCGTCGGTCCGCTTCGGAAGCGCGCCGGCCTCGACGACGCGCCCGTAGGCGGCCTCGTCGAGCGGACGCGCCGCCTGGAACCGCTCCCGCAGCGTGTCCGCCTCAACGGCGAGCCTCTGCGCGTCGCCGCGGACAGCGGCATGGCGTTCGCTTGCCGCCGTGATCCGGGCGACCATCGCGCACAGCGCCGCGCCCATCGCTCCGACCAACGTCGCAGCGCTCCCGCCGCCGGGTGTCGGATCGGCCGAGGCCAGCCGATCCAAGTATGCATCGATTCCGTCCACGGGGCGGTCTACCAGGCAAGAACCCGAGACGCCTCGCGGCGAATAGGGTTCGGTCGCGCCGTTAGAGCTGGTTTCAACAAGCACGGTCGCTTTCTAACTGAATATCCGGAACCAGGAGACGACCTTGCAAACTCTTGAGAAGATGCGCGGGGACGTGAAGGACCTTGCGCTTGCCGATGCCGGGAAATCCCGCATCGAGTGGGCGGCGAGCTTCATGCCCGTGCTCGCGCAGATCCGCGACCGCTTCGCCAAGACGAAGCCGCTCGCCGGCGTGCGCATCGGCGCGTGCCTCCACGTCACCACCGAGACCGCGAACCTGATGCTCGCCCTCAAAGCGGGCGGGGCCGAGATCGCCCTCTGCGCGTCGAACCCGCTCTCGACCCAGGACGACGTCGCCGCAGCGCTCTGCGCGCACTACGAGATCCCGACCTACGCGATCAAGGGCGAGAACGAGACCACCTACTACTCGCACATCGAGTCGGTGATCGCTTCGAAGCCGCACATGTCGATGGACGACGGCTGCGACCTCGTCACCACGATCTTCACCAAGCACAACGCGCTGCTCAAAGAGATGATCGGCGGCTGCGAAGAGACGACGACCGGCGTGATCCGGCTGCACGCGATGGAGAAGGACGGCGTGCTGCCGTACCCCGTCATCGCGGTTAACGACGCGCTGACGAAGCACATGTTCGACAACCGCTACGGTACCGGCCAGTCCACGCTCGACGGCGTGATCCGCGCGACGAACGTGCTGATCGCCGGCTCGACCGTCGTCGTCGTCGGCTACGGCTGGTGCGGCCGCGGCGTCGCCTCGCGCGCGAAGGGGCTCGGCGCCCATGTCGTCGTGACCGAGATCGACCCGCGCAAAGCGCTCGAAGCCGCCATGGACGGCTTCCAGGTCCTGCCGATGGAGAAAGCCGCCCAAATCGGCGACGTCTTCATCACCGTCACCGGCAACTACCACGTGATCCGCAAGGAGCACTTCGAGGTGATGAAGGACGGCGCGATCGTCTGCAACTCGGGGCACTTCAACGACGAGCTCGACCTTGACTCGCTCGAGACGATGTCGGCCGGGAAGACCGCGCCGCGCGAGTTCGTCGAGGCGTACGCGCTCAAGAACGGCAAGACGGTGCGCGTCCTCGGCCAGGGCCGCCTGATCAACCTCGCCGCCGGTGAAGGCCATCCGGCCGCGGTGATGGACATGTCGTTCGCGAACCAGGCGATGGCGGCAGCCTACCTCGCGCAGAACTACAAGACGCTGGAGAAGAAGGTCTACTCGGTTCCGGACCACATCGACGAGGAAGTCGCGCAGCTCAAGCTCGCCGCCTTCGGGATCGCGATCGACACGCCGACGCCGGAACAGGTCAAGTACATGGCGTCGTGGTCGGAAGGGACGTAGCATGGCGTACCGCAGGCTGTTCACGTCGGAGTCGGTGACCGAGGGGCATCCCGACAAGCTCGCCGACCAGATCTCCGATGCCGTCCTCGACGCGATCCTGGCGAAGGATCCGATGGGGCGCGTCGCGTGCGAGACGTTCGCGATCACCGGGCAGATCCACATCGCCGGCGAGATCTCGACGACCACCTACGTCGACATCCCGCGCATCGTGCGCGAGACGATCAAGGAAGTCGGCTACGACCACTCCGCGGTCGGCTTCGACCACGAGACGTGCGGCGTCTCCGTCTCGGTCGACGAGCAGTCGCCCGACATCGCGATGGGCGTCGACAAGTCCCTCGAAGTGAAGGAAACCGGCGAGCGCGACCCGTTCGAGCTGACCGGCGCCGGCGACCAGGGGATGATGTTCGGGTTCGCGTGCCGCGAGACGCAGCAGCTCATGCCGCTGCCGATCACGCTCGCGCACGATCTCACCCGCCTGCTCGCCGCGAAGCGCAAGAGCGGCGCGATCAAGTACCTGCGCCCCGACGGCAAGTCGCAGGTCACCGTCGAGTACGACGGGCACAAACCGGTCCGCGTCGACGCGGTCGTCATCTCGACACAGCACGACGACGACATCCCGCTCGACCTGATCCGCCGCGAAGTGACCGAGCAGATCATCGACGAGGTGATCCCGCGCGGGCTGCGCGACGATCGCTTGAAGATCTTCGTCAACCCGACCGGCCGGTTCGTCATCGGCGGGCC
Organism: Candidatus Elarobacter sp.; assembly: GCA_035939295.1. GTDB lineage: Bacteria > Vulcanimicrobiota > Vulcanimicrobiia > Vulcanimicrobiales > Vulcanimicrobiaceae > Vulcanimicrobium. Next base: position 27,760 of record DASZGA010000075.1, read on the forward strand.
GAAGGGCGACGCGGGTTTGACCGGCCGCAAGATCATCGCCGACACGTACGGCGGGATGGCGCGGCACGGCGGCGGCGCGTTCTCGGGCAAGGATCCCACCAAGGTCGACCGCTCGGCGGCGTACGCGGCGCGCTACGTCGCGAAAAACGTCGTCGCGGCCGGGCTCGCCGAGCGCTGCGAGCTGCAGGTCGCGTACGCGATCGGCGTCGCGCACCCGGTCAGCGTGCTGGTCGAGACGTTCGGCACCAACAAGATCGACGAAGAGAAGATCGCCGAGCTGGTCAAGGCGCACTTCGATCTGCGTCCGGCGGCGATCATCCACCACCTCGACCTGCGCCGCCCGATCTACAAGCAGACCGCGTCGTACGGGCACTTCGGCCGTCCGGAACTGGACCTGCCGTGGGAGCGGATCGACAAGGCCGACGCCCTGCGCGCCGACTCGGGTCTGCGCGGCGAGGTCGACCGGGAGCTCGCTCCGCTGACGGCCTAACCGGCCGAGCGGATCACAATGTACGGAGGCGTCGGTGGTGACCGGCGCCTCTTTGCTTGCGGTGGGAACGCCCGGCATACGGTGAGCGTTACCTGGGCGACTCCCCCATTGAGGTATTCGATGCTCCGCAATTCACTTCTCGCACTCGCCGTCGCGGCGATCGCAGCGCTGCCCCTGGCAGCGTCGGCCCAGTACACCGGCGACACGCTTCTGCCGTCTCAAACCGTGATCACGGGGACGCTCGAGCAGTCGATCAACAGCAAGTCGGCCCAGGTCGGCGACCCCTTCGTTCTCGACGTCACATCGCCGTATCCGGCCGACGACCAGCGCTATCAGGGCGCGAAGGTCTACGGACACGTCGCCTCGGTGCAGCGCGCCAGCGGAACGAAGAAGGGCGGCGTCGGGCTCGGATTCGACCGCCTCACGCTGATGGACGGAACGACCGCCTCGCTCACCGGTCAGGTGCTTTCGCTCGACGCGAAACAGGGCGGCAATTCCTCGGCGCGCGGGATCGCCGGCGCGGTCGTCGGCCAGATCCTCGGTAACTATATCGGTAAGCACATCGGCACCGACGTCGGCGGCGCGGTCGGCATGATCGGCGGCGCGATCTACGCCGGCAACCTCGGCACCAACGTGACGATCGGTCAGGGAACGCAGGTCGCGCTCAAGACGACGACCCCCGCGACGGTCCTCACGCGCCGCCAGGCCGGCTATCCGAACGGCAACTACCAGAACAACGGCTATCCGAACAACAACAACAACGGGAGCAACTACCCGACGCCGCTCCCGACCCCGTACCACTAAACGAATTTCGTCCTAACACAACCTAGCGACGAGAAAAGCGAGGCACCGCTCCGGCGGTGTCTCTTCTTTTTTCTCTACTTCGCGACGGAGCGGCCGAGCGCGACGCGTTCCGCGCCGAGCCAGCCTGCCATTCGTTCCAGCTCTTCGCGCAGCGGCGGCATCACGTCGGCGCGCTTCGCTGACGGCTCGACGTGCGTCGCGTGCGCGCGAAGCACGCCGGCCTGGCGGTCGTGCTTGAGGTCGACGCGCGCGACGAGCCGGTCGCCGAGCAGAAACGGCAGCACGTAGTAGCCGTGGACGCGCTTGTGCTGCGGGGTGTAGATCTCCAATCGGAAGTCGAACTCGAACAACTCGCTGGTGCGCGCGCGCGCCCAGATCAGCGAGTCGAACGGCGAGAGCAGCGCACGAGCCGACACACGCCGCGGCAGCCGTGCGTCGCGTGCGAGATACCGGTCGCCGCGCAAGCCGCGCACCTGCACGCGCTGCAGCTCGCCGGCATCGACGAGCTCCGCCACCCGCGCCCGCGCATCGGCCACGTCGAGGCGGAAGTAGTCGCGCAGGTCGCGTTCCGAGGCGATCCCCGTCGCGCGCGCCGCGATGCGGATCAGCTCGCGCTGTGCGTCCTCGTCGGCCGGCGTCGGCGTATCGAGCACCGCGCGCGGCAGCACGCGCTCGGGGAGATCGTAGACGCGCTCGAACCCCTTGCGGTACGCGGTGGTGATCTTGCCGCACCAGAACAGCGCTTCGAGCCCGACTTTCACGTCGCTCCAGCCCCACCACGATCCGGAGCCGCGCGAGCCCTCGAAGTCGCTTGCCGCCATCGCGCCGCGCTCGGCGATCGTTGCGCGCAGCCGCTCGAGGACGTTCGGCTCCTCCTTGAGCATCTGCGCGACGTGACGCCAGGTGCCGAGCCCGCGCTTCGCGCGCTCCATCCGCCAGCGCAGCCACGGGTGCAGCTCGACCGGGAGCAGCGACGCCTCGTGGCCCCAATACTCGAACAGGATGCGCTCGCGCCCGTAGGCGGCGCGCTCGAGAAGCGCCGGATCGTACGTTCCCAAGCGCGAGAAGAGCGGCAGGTAGTGCGAGCGGACGAGCACGTTGACGCTGTCGATCTGAATCAGACCGATGCGGTCGAGAACACGCCGCAGCAGCCGGCGGTCGACGGTGCCGCGCGGCGGCGGATCGACGAAGCCTTGCGCCGCCAGCGCGATGCGGCGCGCTTCGTCGAGGGAGAGGTCGGCCTTCGACAAGCTCAGGACTGAACGAGCGCGGGTTACTTGAAGCTGCGCAAGAACTGAGCGAAGCGCTTGCGCGCGCTTGGGCGCGGGCCGCGGTTCGGGCTTTTCTGCGCGACGACGTGATACGCCTGAAGCGCGTCGACGTGGAAGCCGTAGCTCCCCGTCCACAGGTAGACGCGCCACAGCCGGTACGTGCGCTCGCCCCACTTGCTCACGACGAAATCTTTGTTCGCTTCCAGCCGCTCGGCCCAGTGCCGCATCGTCAGCTCGTAGTCGTGCGTCTCGTTCTTCGTCTCGATGATGTCCATGCCGTGGAAGAGCAGCTCTTGCACGACGTCCTGCAGGCACATGAACGAGTGCGCGCCGGGCCAGATGTACGCGCTGATGAAGTCGCTCGAGGCGTACTTCTCGATCGCGGCCGAACCGTCCATGTAGAGCCGGCCGCCGGGCTTGAGGCAGTCCCACACGCGCGCGGCGAAGCGCCGGTAGTTCGGGATGTGCTCGATCACGCCGTAGATCACGATCGCGTCGTACAGCTCCGCAGGCTTGTGCACGAGGAAGTCTTCGAGCTTCACCGTGCAGCCGTCGAGCCCGAGCCGCCGGTCGAGCGCGGTGATGTACTTGAAGGAGTCCTCGGCAATCGTGAGCGACGTGACGTCGACGCCGCGCGGCCCGCAGTACTGGTGCACGGGACCCCAGCCGCCGCCGATGTCGAGGAGCCGCATCCCGGGCTTGAGCTGCAGCCCGTTCCACATCGACTCCAGCTTGTGCTCGGCGGCCTCTTCCAGCGTTTCGTCGTCGTTCGCGTACAGCACGTGCGAGTAGAAGCGGTAGCGCGTGTCGACGTACGAGAGGTAGAAGTCGTCGCCGAAGCTGTAGTGCTTGTCGATCGCGCGCTTGTTGACCCATGTCGCGGGCGTCGCGAACAGCTCCAGCATCAGTTGCAGCGCGATCGCGACGTTGCCGCGCGGCTTCAGCAGGGAGCGCACCTCCTGCATCGCCCACATGCTGCCTTCGATGTCGAACTCGCCGTTGATGTACGCGGTGCCGAGCGCGTACTCGGTCATCGGCCCGAGCAGCGGTTTGTCGCTCTTGAAACGGATCGTGAACTGCGGCTCGCCGGGGCCAAAGCGCAGGTACTCGCCGGAGGCCAGCTGCACGGCGCACGAGATCCCGCTGCGCGCGACGGCTTCCTCGACCAGCTCGCTGATCTTGCGCGCCGCCAGCGAGCGCGGTTTCGCCGGCGCGGGCGCGGCAGGCGTCCCCGCGGCTGCTTCGCGCACGGGCGCACCGTTGGTGCTCACGTCGTCCGTCGTCTGCCTCTGCGATTGCGTCTGCATCATGCTCCTCGGGTGTGCCGGCAAGGCGAGTTCTTCGGCGGAGGGTGCGCGATCTCGGATGCAGGTGCCTGCTTGCGGGCCGGTCGGTAGCGCTGCGGCCGATCGGGTAAAAGGACCATATGCGCACGTTCAAAGTCCTCACGGCCGCGGCGGCGATCGCGGCGCTCGCGGGTGGAACGGCGGCCGCACAGCAGACGGCTACCGACACCGGTACCGATGCGAACGGACCGATTACGATCCTGAAGAACATGCAAGCGGTACCCGTCGGCGCGAGGGTCGACGTCGACGGCCAGGAGGTCGATCACCTCGACACGGTCGCGTACGACGACATCACCGGCGTCGTGCACCGCGGCGCGAACACGCTGACGGTTCGGTGGAACGGCGCGGTGCCGAAGCTGAACTTCAAGATCGCGTACGCGCCGACGCGCAACAACTTCAAAAACGTGCTGGTCGTGCAGAGCGACTCGACGCGCGATCCGGCGCTGCGCCAGGCCGGTTCGCGCACGTACACGTTCACGATTCCCGGATAACGACCTCACGGTTTGAGGAAAAGGCCGAGCGACGCGGCGGCGAGCATCACGCAGAAGAGCAGCCGCAGCGTCGCCTCCGGCAGCTTGTGCGCGAGCGCGACGCCGTAGCGCACGCTGAACATGCCGCCGACGGCGAGCGGGATTCCGATTGCCCAGTCGACGTCGCCGGCGAGCGCATACGCGACGATCCCGACGATCGTCCCCGGCGCGACGAGCGCTAGGGATAGCCCTTGTGCTGCGGTTTGCGTGTAGCCGAAGAACAGCACGAGGAGCGGGACGGCGAAGACTGCGCCGCCGACCGAGAACAGCCCCGACATGATTCCGCCGCCGATGCCGATCAGCGCGGTCCAGCCCCAGGCGAAGCGCGCGGTGCGCTTTGCTTGCGGCGTCGCGTGTATTTGCAGCGCGCGCACGGCGAAATAGATCGCGAGCACACCGGCGAAGGCACCGAAGGCGTAGCGCAAACCGGGGCCTGCGTGCGTCGCGTACAGCGCGCCGATGTAGGTGAACGGGACCGCGCACGCGGCCAGCAGCAGCGCAACGCGCCGGTCGACGTCGCCGCGCCGCGCGTAGCTCCACAGCCCGATCATCACGTTCGGGACGACCAGCACCAGAGATGTCCCTTGCGCGTGCTGCTCGTCGAGGCCGAAGAACAGGACCAGGATCGGGATCGCGATGATCCCGCCCCCGATCCCGAACAGGCCGCCAAGCGCGCCGACGACGGCGCCGAGGACCAGGAAGAGCGTGAGGTGCGCGAGGTCGGGCATCAGCCCCCCGCGCGCTTGACGCGGCGGCCGCGGCCTTCGAAGTAGGCGACGATCTTGTCGCGGTGATCGCCTTGCAGCTCCACCACGCCGTTCTTCACGGTCCCGCCGGTCCCGCAGAGCCGGCGCAGCTCCTTCCCCGTTGGCTCCAGCTCGGCCGCAGCAAGGCCGTAGACGAGGGTCACCGCGCTATTGCGGCGTTTTTCGCGGGCGATGCGGACGACGCCGTCGTCCGGGAGCGCCCGCGCCGCCGGCTGCGGCTTGCGCGGGAAGGCGGCGGGCTTGGGGAGCGGGAGCGAGCCGTCG